>NZ_JBVMWB010000007.1:0-43360 GCF_055635455.1 Paracoccus sp. KKT209 | reverse complement strand
CACAACGGTCCTTTCGGTTGAGGGGGAGGGGGTTTGCCCTAGAGGAGGGAGACCAGCTTGCGCTGCAGGTCCCGGTCGCCTTGGATGTAGCGTTCAGTGGTGCTCAGCGCGCGGTGCCCTGCCAGTTCCTGCACGTCGCGCAGCGAGGCGCCGGCTTTTGCCAGGTGCCGCGCAGACTGGGTAATGAACGTCCGGCGGCCAGAGTGAGAGGAGCAGCCTTCAAGCCCCACGGCCACGTAGACCTCCTTAAACCAGTTGACGACGCTCCGGGCTGCCATGGCGCCGCCCCGCTCGGAGCACACCACAGGCCCTTGCCGCGGCCGCCCCTGCTGCCGATGCAGATCTCGCAGCAATGCCAGCAGCTCAGGGTGCATGGGGATGCGGCGGCCATGGTGCATTTTGGCAATTGCCGGGGATACGGACAGGCACAGTGAAATCGCTCCGCCCGCAGTCAGGATCATTGGCCAGGTGAGGCCGGAGATCTCGGCGGCGCGCAGGCCGGCTTTGAAGCTGAGTAGCACCATGACGCGGTTGCGCGTCGGCATGCGTGTTGTTTGGACATGCGCCAGCACCCGGCGCAGTTCAGCCGGGGCCAGCACCTTTGCAGGGTGCCGAGACATGAAAACAGACCATTATTGTGGGAAAGAAGTAAGCGCGACGCCGATCCCCTCCTGCCGCTTGTGATCTGAACGGGTCATTCTCGACGCGGATGAGCGTTGGAGGTTGGGGCTTGGAACGAGACGGCAAAGTGGGCGTCCATTTGGACGGCTCGAGGGGCGGCGGGGTTTCTCGGCTTGAGGTGATCGAGGGGCCGTCCGGGCGCCGGCTTCGCACGAAGGCAGAGCGGGCGCGGATCGCGGCGGAGAGCCTGGTGCCGGGGGCTTCAGTGACGGTTGTTGCGCAACGGCACGGGACGACGCGCTGGCAGATCTATGACTGGCGGAGGAAGCTGCGGACGGGGCAGCTTGTCGTGCCTGAGAGCGTGGCGGCCCTGCCGATGTTTGCCGAGCTTGTCATGGAGGGCGCGGCTGCTGGGGCAGAGATGCCCGCGGAGGTGGTGGTTGCGACCGGCGTGGAGATCGTTGTCGGCGATGTCGTGATCCGCGTCGGCGCCGACGCGGATGAGGCCCTGCTGACGCGGTCGATCCGGGCGGTGCGGGCGGCGGCGTCGTGATGTTCGGTCAGGGAGGGCCGGTGAAGGTCTATGTGGCGACGCGCCCGATGGACTTCCGCAAGGGCATCGACGGGCTGGCCCTAGCGGTGCAGGAGATGTTCGGTCTCGACCCGTTCTGCGGCGCCGTCTTCGTGTTCCGCTCGAAACGGGCGGACAGGATCAAGCTTCTGGTCTGGGATCAGACCGGGATGGTGCTGGTTCACAAGCGGCTGGAAGGAGGCAAATTCGTCTGGCCGCAGGTGCGGGACGGGGTGATACGGATGTCGTCGGCGCAGCTGGCGGCGCTGTTCGAGGGGCTGGACTGGCGGCTGGTAAGACCGGAGCGGGCGCGTCGGCCGCTGGCGGCGGGGTGAGCGTCCCGATGCGCGAGAACTCCTGTTTTTACTGGCCCTGAGGGGGGCTTCGTGATTCACTTCCCCGCATGGATGCCGACACCCTAAGCCGCGAGAACGCTCATCTGAAGGCCCGCCTCGCGGAGGTCGAGGGGGCGCTCGCGGAGGTGCAGGAGGCCAACCGTCGGCTGGAGGGTATCCTGCGCGCATCGCAGCGCGAACGCTTCGGCAAGAGTTCCGAGAAGTTGTCGCCCGACCAGTTCAATCTGCCCTTGGAAGATGCCGAACTGGCCCAGGGCGTGCTTGAGGCTGCACAGGAGAAGGCCGCAGCCGCGTTGCAACGGGCGCGAGGGGATGAACCTCGCAAACCGAAGCGGAACCGCGGGCATCTGCCACCGGACCTGCCTCGGGTCGAACGCGTGATCGAGCCCGCCAGCACCCTCTGCCCGTGTGGCTGTGGCGAGATGGCCCGGATCGGCGAGGACGTCTCCGAGAGGCTCGACGTGATCCCGGCGCAGTTCCAGGTGCTGGTGACGCGGCGCCCCCGATACGCCTGTCGCCACTGCTCGCAAGCCGTGGTGCAGGCCCATGCGCCCGAGCACGTCGTGCCTGGCGGGCTGCCGACCGAACGGCTGATCGCGTGGATCATCGTATCCAAGTTCGGTGACCACCTGCCGTTTTACCGCCAGGCCGGGATCTTCGAGCGGCAGGGACTACATCTCGACCGTGGCACGCTCGGCAACTGGGTCGGGCGCGCCTGCTTCCACCTGCTGCCTGTGATCGACCACATAAAGGCCCGTCTGCGCGCCGCCGACCGCATTTTCGTCGACGAGACCCGCGCGCCGGTGCTGGACCCGGGCCGGAAGGCCACCAAAAACGGCTACTTCTGGGCCGTCGTCTCTGACGACCGCGGCCATGGCGGTGCTGGTCCGCCCATCGTGCTGTTCCACTATGCACCTGGCCGTGGACGGGAGCATCCCCTGAGGTTCCTGGCCGGATACCGCGGCCGGTTCCTGCAATGCGATGCCTACCAGTCCTACAACGCGCTGACCGAGATCACGCGCGATGAAGGGCCGTGGCAGCTGGTCTATTGCTGGACCCATGTCCGCCGCCGCTTCGTCAAACGCCTCGAGCGCGAGGGCTCGCCCATCGCCGAGGAGATGCTGCGCCAGATCGCGTTGCTGTATCAGATCGAGAAGACCGTGCGCGGCCACGCCCCCGCCGACCGCCTCATCGCCAGACGCGAGCATGCAGCCCCGATCATCGCCGCGCTCAAGCCCTGGCTGGAAACCCAGCTGTCACGCATCCCACAAAAGTCCCTGCTGGCCGAGGATATGCGCTATGCCCTCGCGCACTGGACCGGTCTGACCCGCTTCCTCGAAAATGGGACCCTCGAGCTCGACACCAACCCGGTCGAGAACCAGATCCGTCCGATCGCGCTGACCCGCAAGAACGCACTCTTTGCGGGAAACGAGATCGGCGCCGAGAACTGGGCCATGCTCGCCTCGCTCGTCGCTACCTGCAAGCTGTCAGGCGTGAACCCCGTGGACTACCTCGCCGACACACTCCAGGCCATCCTCGACGGGCACCCCAAATCCCACATCGAAGACCTCATGCCGTGGCGCTAACCACAGCAGCCGTCAAGCATCCCCGCATAGGGCCTCGACGTCGCGCTTACGGAAAGAAAAGCGGGCATGTGCCCCGCCAAGGCACATACTACATAAATATATTATATATGTCAAATGGTTAGAAAAATTCGCACGTCGACACGGCTTGAGAGAGTAAGGAAGTGGGCATCCTTCCTGCACACCTAGTTCACCCACTTCAGACAGCCTTAGCAGCCGCTTTCAAGCCTGTGTCCTCCAATGCCCGATAGACCGTCATGCGGGAGACCTTGAGGTCCCGAGCAATCTGAGCTTTCGAAACACCTTGGGCTGAAAGCCGGCGGATTTCGGCATCGTCGACGCGCTTCTGCCGCCCTTTGTAGACGCCTTGGCTCTTTGCCGCCTCGATCCCTGCGCGCTGCCGGTCACGGATGAACTTCAGTTCCATATCAGCGACCATACCAAGAACTGTGATGACCATTCGGCCCATTGCCCCGGCTGTTGTTACTTCCGGCTCCAGAACCCGGAGTGATGCACCTTTGGCATCCAGCTCATGCACCAAGTTCAGTACATCGCGTGTGGACCGGCCAAGACGGTCAAGGCGATGGACAACCAGCTCGTCGCCAGCCCGAAGAAACTCCAGAACAGTCTCCAGCTCAGTACGACCGTCACGCGATGCACCAGAACCGGTCTCAGAGCGGATGATCTCGCACCCGGCTTCCTTCAACTTGGATTCTTGAATGTTGAGATCTTGGCTTTTCGTGCTGACGCGGGCGTATCCGATCCGGGGCATAGGTCATCTGTCACGTTAGGGTGGCTGACGGACCAATACTGTCACAGTGAGTTTCATGCTAGTCATTTGTTACACTTCTGGCTGTCACATGATCGCGTAACGTTAAGGTGTACCCATGCGATACGGACGCTTGAAGGATATTGTTATCTGTCCCACTCATCCATGCAGCGACTGAAAGGGTCGTTTTTGGCTTTAGGGACCAAGGAGGTTGACGCAAAGGCACTTCTACGGGGCATTGTTGCAGAACTCGCCCGAGCGAGGATTCACGCGTGGGCTGCTGTGGGGTAAGTGCCTTCGCATGACGAAGCCTGAAGCTGTCCGCTACCGCACGACGAACTGGAAGTCCTACAATGACGCCCTGAGGCGGCGCGGGTCGCTGCTGATCTGGCTGGACAAGGACATAGCGTGGCTGGCGAACAAGGCGGGGCGTCGCGGCCGCCCGCCGGTGTTTTCCGATGCGGCGATCCAGTTCTGCCTGATGGTGAAGGTGCTCTTTGGGCTGCCACTCCGGCAAACAACTGGGATGGTAGCCAGCATTCTGAAGATGGCGGGGCTCGCCTGGCCGGTGCCGGACTTCTCTACGGCTCAAGCCGCAGACAGAAGACGCTCACTGTTCAGATACCCCACCGCCGCGAACCGGGACCGCTGAACCTGCTGGTCGACAGCACCGGGATCAAGTTCCTCGGTGACGGAGAATGGCTGGCCCGCAAACATGGCACCCACCGCAGGCGCCAATATCGCAAGGTCCACCTGGCAATGGATACAGCCACCGGCGACATCCGGGCGGTGGAGTTCACCTCAAGTCGTGAGGGTGACAGCCCGGTGCTGCCTGACCTGCTGAGCCAGATCCCGCCCGATGAACAGATCGGCACCGTGACTGGCGATGGGGCCTTCGACACCCGGCGCTGTCACACAGCTATTCTGCATCGCGGCGGCACGGCCGTCATCCCGATCCGCAGGAACGGACGCCTCTGGAGGGAGGACTGCCCCGCCGCCCGCGCCCGCAACGACATCCTTCGCGCCACCAGGCGCTTTGGCCGGGCGAACTGGAAGCACTGGTCCGGCTATCACGTCCGAAGCCGGATCGAGGCAAAGATGAGATGTCTCAAATCTTTCGGCGAGCGGATCGCCTCGCGAGATCCCGATAGGCAAACCGCCGAAGTCCACATCCGCATCGCACTCATGAACCGCTTCAACGCTCTCGGCACCGCCGAGATCAAACGCGTGGCATGAGGTTAGTGGGGTAAGGGGAAATCTTGCCTCAACGCCGAGTTCTGCAACAATGCCGAAGCAGAGATGGGACGGTGGAAGCCCTGAGAATTTTGCGTGTTCGCAGGAAGACGGCGGTTCACGCCCGGCGGATTGCCCTGCAGCTGATCCAGACCACGATCATTGCCGCGCCGGATGGCTTACGCGATCAACTCCGCCACATGACCCGGATGCAACTAATCCGATCCTTGGCGGCCTTGCGACCCGATCTGAGCACTTACCGCGATCTCGAAGCGGCCTATCGCATCGGCCTGAAGTCCTTGGCACGGCGATATCTGGAACTGCATGATGAAATTGCCGACCTCGATGTCATGATCAGCGGGATCGTTAACGAACTGGTCCCCGATCTCATCGCCCGCAATTCTGTTGGACATAACAGCGCGGCACAACTCTTGCTCACAGCAGGCGATAAGCCCGAGCGCCTGAAATCAGAAGCAAGCTTCGCAGCCCTGTGCGGCGTCAGTCCCGTGCCCGCATCATCCGGGAAGACAATCCGGCACCGGCTCAATCGTGGTGGAGATCGAGCTGCAAACAGCGCGTTGCACATCATTGCCATCGGCCGGCTCAGAACCGACGAAAAAAACCAAGGCCTACGTTGCGCGTCGCGTGGCCGAGGGACACTCCAAACTTGAGGTTATCCGGGTCCTGAAGCGCTACATCGCCCGCCAAGTCTACGGCATCATCATGCGTCGCCAGAAACAGATCAACATGACTCGCCCGCTGCTTGACAAATAGAAGGGTGTCCAAGGATCTCAGTTCACGTCCTTCGCCTGGACCGACCGGCTGAAACAGGTCGGCACCCGGATCTCGATGGACGGCAAGGGACGCTGCATCGACAACATCTTCATCGAACGCCTATGGCGGTCCCTGAAGTATGAATGCGTCTATCTGCACGCTTGGGAAACCGGCTCTCAGGCCAAAGCTGGCATCAGGCGCTGGATCACCTTCTACAACCACCATCGCCCACACACTGCCCATGGCGGACAACCGCCCGCCGTGGTCTACTTCAACACCATCGAAACCGATCAGCAGGTGCAGGCAGTAGCTTAAACCAGCCGGAAAACTGTCCAAGGATCGGGGAGTAGCTCAAGCTTCAGCGCATTCCGAGCAGATGACTTTCAGAGATAGAGTATGGGCAGGTCCAGGAAAGAGGTCTGAGAGGAACGGCTCCAGTGGCCTCTGCGGACTAGGGGACATGCTGCGCGTCACCTTGCCCTGTATCTTCTTTCTTCTCTTTCTTCTTCTTCTGTAAGCTTTAACCAGCTGATCTAACTTGTTGATCCAGCACGCCCCGTAGGTATTGGGTCGGAAAGCCGTAGGAACTGGGTCGAAACGGCAGCCAAAACCGTAGAAATCGGGTAGCTATCCCGTAGAAATCGGGTCGACCAGCTTGAAACCGCAGCAGGAGTAGCCTCCCGCACCCTGTTCGACCCGAGAACTACGGGTTGCGGCTTTCGTTTGACCGCCGTTGTCAAACCGTAGTTATTGTCTTGCGCGACTAGCTACGGTTTGACATGGAAAACGACCCGAAAACTACGGTTTCAACATTCAGCCTTCGCCCTCTCGATGGCGAGATGCTGAAGCCTGCCGAGTTGGTCGAAGTGGACGGGGCTGAAAAGCTGACGCTGAACGCTCGGCGTGCATTCAACTTGCTGCTGCACAACGCCCATGGGCCGGAAATGGCGATTCCGCACAAGCGGTTTAAGATCCCCCTTGCCCAGATCAAGTTCTCCCACGCTGGCAACGAACGTCTTGCGCAGGCAGTCAAGTCTCTGATGCGGACCATCGTCACTATCCGCTCCCCTGACCGGGTCGAGCTGGTGCCCCTCCTCGGCCGCACCACCATTGCAGATCGCAAGAACGATCGCGGATATCTCACCTATGAATTCGACCCGCTACTTGTGGAGCTTCTTCGCGACAGCCAGTTATTTGCCAAGCTGCAGCTCGACGTGATCCACGCAGTGTCGAGCAAATACGCCCTAGCCCTCTACGAGATCGTCGCCAAGCGAGCGCGCCTCTCTTACGTGCGATCCGAGACCTTCGAGATCGAGCAGTTTCGATCAATGCTCGGCGTCGAGACCGGCAAGCTTGGGACCTATTCCAACCTGCTGAAGTTCGCGATCAAGCCTGCCTTTGAAGAGGTTAATCGGCTGGCAGAGTTCCACGCGGCATTCGAGCCGGTGAAGGTTGGCCGCAAGGTCGGCGCGATCAAGGTAGCATGGGCCATGAAGGGCGTGGAGGCGCAGAAGAAGGCTTATGCTGAGCTTCACGGCACCCCTGTCCTATCATCTCAGGAAGAACTTCCGCTCGGTCCAGTGCTCGTGGAGTCTTAAATTGCACGACTTCAAGAGCGCGAAATTCAGCAATTTTACACTCGTAAAATTCAAGGATTTACTAAGTGGCCAAACATAAACTCGAATAAGCGCGAAATTTAGTGAGTTAAAAATTTGCCGCGCGAGGAATTGGAGAGTTAAGCAATGAAGACCATCGTCATCGCGTCTCAAAAGGGCGGGGCGGGAAAGACCACGACCGCAATAAACATGGCTGTGGCCGCCTCACAGGATGATCTGCGCGTGGCTATGATCGACCTTGACCCGCAGCGGAGCCTGCGCGGATGGTGGGAGGGCAGGGACGGTGAGTGGCCCCAGATGCCCGACAATGATCCTCCGCCGGACAAAGTAAAAGCTGCACTGCCCCAGCTGGCCAAGCACTTCGACCTGGTGATCATCGACACACCGCCGGCCGCACCCGAGTGGTTACAGAGTGTTATGGCAGCTGCTGACCTTGTACTGATCCCGGTGCGTCCGTCGCCGCACGACTTGCGCGCCGTGGGTGCCACCCTGAAGGCCGCCAAAGCTGCCGGATCGGACTTTGCCTTTATCCTGTCTCAGACCCCGCGTGCCAAGGTGACGGATGAGGCGGGCCGCGTCCTGGCGCAATATGGCAAAGTTGCTCCAGTGAACTCAGCCATGCGCGTGATCTATGCCGAGACTGCTGCGACAGGGCAGGGGGTCACCGAAGCCGGCGACCAGAAGGCCGCCCAGGAAGCCCGCGATCTGTGGGCCTATGTGCAGGGGCTGCTCGATGGCTAAGAAGGGCGGATTTTCATTTGACGGCATGGTCGACCCGGATGGCAACGAACCGGCGCCGATCAAAGGCGTGAAGCAGCGTGGCGCAATCGAGGGTCCGGCCGCTGCGGCACCGATGGTGGAGACGCCCGCACCAACTCGTCGAGGAAGGCCGCCGAAGCCTCGCACAGCCACTGAGGCCCGGCCGAGCTTCGGTCTCGACCCTGAAACACACGCACTGTTCAAGATATGGCTGTTACGGCGCGGGGTCTCAATGCAGGACTATCTGGAGGCGCATATTCGTGACCTGGTGAAGGGCGACAAGCTTTAGGAATTTACCGAGCGGAGAATTTAACGTGCGCTCGCTCCCCACTTTGGGGGTGCATAGGGAGTCCACATCGTCAATCGCCAAAGCTTAGCAACTAGTCCGAATTCTTGCGACCACCTCTGTCCGGGGGAAGGGGGACCTCGGCCATCACCCGGTTTGTGCAACAGAGTCCGCTCGGGCTGAAAGTCTCCATCCAGCCCGGCGCGTGATACCTCCCTCGATTCCCGGTCTGTGAGGGTGGATCAATCCAGAAGGCGCAGAACCGATGGTCTTCAGTGCTGGTGACGACCTGTCCGCCTGCCGTTGAGCAGTAAATCCGTCGTTTCTGTCCTTGATCTGCCCCTCCTGTAGAACCAACTGCTTGATCTGGACAAAACTCTATCCCAAAACTGAGCCGGTTAAGGGGGGTTTCTTTCCATGATCGTCGGCTATGCCCGTGTATCGACCTCTGACCAGAGGCTCGATAGCCAGGAAGATGCTTTGAAAGCTTCGGGTGCGGAACGTGTCTTTGCCGACGTCATTACTGGCTCCGCGCGCCATAGACCTCAGCTGGACCGGATGCTGGATCAGCTCAGGGTCGGGGACGTGGTGGTGGTCACCAAGTATGACCGCCTGGCCCGGAGCCTGAAGGATCTCCTGGAGATCGTGGAGCAGATCCAGGAGAAGGGCGCCGGGTTCCGGTCTCTGGCCGAAGACATCGACACGACCACCCCGGCCGGACGGCTGGTCTTCCATGTCTTCGCGTCAATCGCCCAGTTCGAACGGGAGAGGATTGCAGAGAGAACCAGGGAGGGGCTGGAAGCCGCCCGCCGGCGCGGCCGGGTCGGTGGTCGACCACCGGCGCTGTCCCCGGCCCAGAAGGCTGAGGTGCGGCGCATGCGGGACGAGGAGAACCGGCCGCTGCCGGAGATCGCCGCTCTGTTCAAGGTAAGCACCAAGACCATTCGGCGTGTGCCGATGTGCCCTAGGTGTCACATCCCGCAAGGTTATACACTCGCTTTTTGAGGAGGACGGCCTTTCTGCTGCCAGTTCCTCAGTGCGGCAGGGAGCGTTTGGCCCTGAAGATCTCGATCTTGCGTCAAGATGGGCTGACAAGGGACGTGGTCTTACGTAGACAGCATCCACAAGCGGACTTGAGGCACATGCAGATTGAACAGACGCCCCTTGCGGGGGTTCTTCTTATAATTCCGGCCCGCCATGGTGATGCGCGCGGGTTTTTTTCCGAAAGCTGGAACCGCAAGACGCTGCGCGAGGCGGGGGTGGTTCTGCCGGAATTCGTGCAGGACAACCACTCGCTGTCGCGCCAAGCTGGCACCGTTCGCGGGCTGCATTACCAGGCCCCGCCCCATGCGCAGGGCAAGCTGGTGCGCTGCGGGCGGGGGCGGCTCTTCGACGTGGCCGTCGATGGGCGCCGCGGCAGCCCGACCTTCGGCCAGTGGTTCGGCGCCGAGCTCAGCTTCGAGAACGGCCGCCAGCTGTGGATCCCGGCGGGCTTCCTGCATGGCTTCGTCACACGCGAACCCGATACCGAAATCGTCTACAAGTGTACCGCGCATTATGACCGCGAGGCTGACGGGGCGGTGGCGTGGGACAGCCTGGGCATCGACTGGGACGTCAGCGACCCGGTCCTGTCGGACAAGGACCACGCCGCGCCCGCCTTTGCCGACTGGCAGTCCCCCTTCATCTTCGAGGCCAAGGCATGAAGATCCTGATCACCGGCGGGGCAGGCTTCATTGGCTCGGCCGTGGTCCGGCTGGCCATTGCACGCGGTCACCAGGTCGTGAACCTCGACGCGCTGACCTATGCCGCCAACCTGGCCAATGTCGCGGATGCCGCGCGGTCCGACCGCTATGCCTTTGAACATGCCGACATCCGCGACCGCGCGGCGCTGGACCGCATCTTGGCGCAGCACCAGCCCGACGCGATCATGCACCTGGCGGCCGAAAGCCATGTGGACCGGTCGATCGACGGGCCAGATGCCTTCATCCAGACCAACGTGATCGGCACGTTCAACCTGTTGGAGGCCGCCCGCGCCCATTGGATCGCCCGGGGCAAGCCCGAGGGGTTCCGCTTTCACCACATCTCGACCGACGAGGTGTTCGGGTCCCTGGGCGAGACTGGGCAGTTCACCGAAGCCACCCCCTATGATCCGCGCAGCCCCTATTCCGCCAGCAAGGCGGGATCGGACCATCTGGTGCGGGCCTGGCACGAGACCTATGGCCTGCCGGTGGTGCTGACCAACTGCTCGAACAACTACGGGCCCTATCACTTCCCGGAAAAGCTGGTGCCGGTGGTGATCCTCAAGGCGCTGGCCGGAGAACCGATCCCCGTTTATGGCGACGGCGGCAACATCCGCGACTGGCTGTTCGTCGAGGATCATGCCGATGCGCTGCTGCTGGTGCTGGAAAAGGGCCAACCGGGGCGCAGCTACAACATCGGCGGCGAGAACGAGGCCCGCAACATCGACCTGGTGCGCACCATTTGTGCCCATATGGATGAACTGCATCCCGCAGGCGCGCCGCATGCGGATCTGATCACCTTCGTGGCCGACCGCCCTGGCCATGACCGCCGCTATGCCATCGACCCCACCCGCATCCGTGATGAACTGGGCTGGCAACCCTCGGTGACGGTCGAGCAGGGGCTGCGGCGCACGGTGGAATGGTATTTGGCCAACCGCGACTGGTGGCAGCCGCTTCTGTCCCGCGACGGCGTCGGCCGGCGTCTGGGGGCCGCCTGATGCGCGACCTGCTGATCTTTGGCCGCAACGGGCAGGTGGCCCGCGAACTGGCCGAGCTGGCCCCCCGCGCCAGGTTCCTGGGCCGCGACGAGGCCGACCTGACCGATCCCTCGGCCTGCGCCGCCGCGATCCGCACGATTGCGCCCCTGGCCGTGATCAACGCGGCCGCCTATACCGCCGTGGACCGCGCCGAAGCCGAGCCCCAGATCGCCCGCACCGTCAACGCGGACGCGCCGGGCGCGATGGCGCGGGAATGCGCGGCCCTGGGCATCCCCTTCCTGCACATCTCGACCGACTATGTCTTTGACGGCTCGGGCCATCTGCCGCGCAACGAGGATGCCCCCACCGGGCCCCTGGGCGTCTATGGCGCCACCAAGCTTGCAGGCGAAGAGGCCGTGGCGGCCGCCGGCGGGCAATGGGCGGTGATGCGGACCTCTTGGGTGTTCTCGGCTCATGGCGCGAATTTTGTCAGGACAATGCTGAGACTGGGCGCCGAACGTGACCGCTTGACCATCGTGGGCGACCAGGTCGGCGGTCCGACCCCCGCCGCGGATATCGCGGCGGCGACCCTGACGGTCCTCTGGGGCATGCAGGCCGATCCGGCCAAGGGCGGGATCTATCATTTTTCGGGGGCGCCGGACGTCTCCTGGGCCGATTTCGCACGCCAGATCTTCGCCCGCGCCGGCATGGAGACCGAAGTCGTGGACATCCCCGGCACGGATTATCCAACCCCGGCGCGGCGCCCCCTGAACTCGCGGCTGGACTGCGGTCGCATTGAGCGGGATTTCGGGATCCAGCGTCCCGACTGGCGGATGGGTCTTGCGCGCGTGCTGCAACAACTGAAGGACAGGTCATGACACAGCGCAAGGGCATCATCCTGGCCGGCGGATCGGGCACGCGGCTTTATCCGATCACCATGGGCGTGTCGAAGCAGTTGCTGCCGCTTTACGACAAGCCGATGATCTTCTACCCGATCACCGTGCTGATGCTGGCCGGCATCCGCGAGATCGCGATCATCACCACGCCCGAGGATCAGGACCAGTTCCGCCGCCTGCTGGGCGACGGCAGCCAGTGGGGGATCAGCTTCACCTTCATCGTGCAGCCGTCGCCGGACGGGCTGGCGCAGGCCTATATCCTGGCCGAGGACTTCCTGGCCGGCAGTCCCTCGGCCATGGTGCTGGGCGACAACATCTTCTTCGGCCACGGCCTGCCCGAGCTCTTGGCCACGGCCGATGCGCGCAAGGACGGCGGCACCGTCTTCGGCTATCGCGTGTCAGACCCCGAGCGCTATGGCGTCGTTGATTTCAACGACCAGATGCGCGCCCGCGCGATCATCGAAAAGCCCAGGGTGCCGCCCTCGGACTATGCCGTGACGGGCCTCTATTTCCTTGACGGGACCGCGCCGGAACGGGCCCGCGCCGTCAAGCCGTCCGATCGCGGCGAGCTGGAGATCACCACCCTTCTGGAAAGCTACCTGCACGACGGCAGCCTGACGGTCGAACGCATGGGGCGGGGCTTTGCCTGGCTGGACACCGGCACCCATGCCAGCCTGCTGGATGCCGGCAACTTCGTGCGCACGCTGGAGAACCGCCAGGGCCTGCAGACCGGCTGCCCCGAGGAGATCGCCTTTGAAGCCGGCTGGATCAGCGCCGACCAGCTGCGCGAACGCGCCGCCAAGTTCGCCAAGAACGACTATGGCGGCTATCTTCTGAAGTTGCTGGAGTAACTTAACCAACTTGTTAGCGGAACGATATGATGATGCTGCGCCAAGCGCTCACTGCTGTGCCGACCTCCAGCTCCATCAACCGCTCGGCAGCAAAGCCGATCATCTCGCGAAGCAGATCGGCATCGGCGCTCTTCTCTACGAGCGCACGTAGGTCCATCATGGGCTTGGTCACCGGGGACATCCATCGGTTCAGGTTGGATCAGCAATCCGACCCTACCGAGAAACAAGATGGCCACCAAAAGCTACACCACACCCTGAGACGTCACCAAACAGAGCAGATTGAGGATCTGATTGCCAGGCCAAGCCGCGTGGGCAGGTTGCGGAGATCGACTGTGTTGCCAGCAGACTCGTCTGCTGGTCCTGCGGTGCCGATGCAGGAGTCGATCATTTCGACCTCTCTCCCGCGGTGGCCCTAAGCCCGCCGCCAGCCTGCTGACCGCGCTGCTAACGGCGCGCTCGCTGAACGATGATTGCTGCTTTGCCTTGCGTGCCGCCGCCTTTACAGGAGCCTGAATGACCTCGCTGAACGACATCTGGTCGCAACTGGTTGCAAGAACCGAACATGCCGCTCACCGCCCCGATTTCCGGTTCGATCCGGAATTCTATGCCCGCACCTATCCCGAATTAGCCGGCGAAGCCAAAGCCATGTCCCGCCATTTCGCCGATCGCGGCGCGGCTGAGGGACGGCACGGCACCTACTACACCCAGCTTCGGGCTCAGGCCCCGCATATCGACGCGGCACTTGGCTCGCTGGTCACCCATCCCGCGCTGAAAGCCGCCATCGAGGCTGGCCAGCTCGGCGCGCTGGAACTGGCCTTTGAGTTGATCCAGCTAGGCTCGCCGATCGATGCGCTGGTGTCGGATTTTTCGATGCAGGCCTATCTGGAATGGCATTCCGACATCGAGGCCGCTGGGATGAACCCGCTGATGCACTATCTGCGCTTCGGGGCGGTGGAGGGCGGGCGGCGCACGCTGGCCGATCTGCGCAAGAGGTTGCACCAGGGGGCGCAGGACTTTCGCCCCAAATTGCCGACAGTCCTAATCTGCATCCACGAGATGTCGCGCACCGATGCGTCGGTCGTCGGACGCGATCTAGTCCGAGAGGCCAGTCAGACCCACAACGTCGTCGTCGCGACGCATTGCGGGGGTGAGTTGCTGGACAGGTTCCTGCCGCATTGCTGCGGATTGCTGATCACCGCTGACCCGCTGCGGGAGATGTCCTACATTTCGGCCGAACCGTTCCGCAAGATCGACTTCGCGCTGCTGAACTCGGTCGAATGCATGCTGTTCATCCACCCGCTGGTAGCCCATGATATTCCTTTCGCGGCCTATATTCACGAATATTCTAACGATACCCATCCCGTATGGGTCAAGATGATGGCCGTCTTCGCGGACCTGCTTATCTTTTCGTCCGATCACGTGCGGGACAGCTGGCGCGGTCGACTGGCGGATGTCAACTTCAACATCGAAAACGATAGCACCATCATTCCGCAGCACCCGCTGGTCGAGGGCGAGATTACCGAAGAACGTCTCGCAGCGGCGCGCGCGCTGTTGTCGCGTGTTGTGGGCCGCGACCTGTCACAGGTGCGGCTGATCTGCGGAGCGGGGCATGTTCAGTGGCGCAAGGGCACCGACATCTTCCTGCAAGCCGCCCAGATAAGCGCCGAAAGCGATCCTGACACAGTCTTCATCTGGATCGGCGATGGCCAGAACCACCAAGAGATGGGCTTCGGCGTCTGGTTCGACTATCACCTGCGCCAAGCTGGGGTGAACCGCCCGGACGGCAACCTGTTCTTCCTGCCGGCGGGGCCGCTCTATCCCGACGTGATGGACGCGGCGGACGCAATGTTCCTGTCTTCGCGCCTGGACCCACTGCCAAACGTGGGGTTCGATACGGTGCGCCGCGGGGGGCGGATCGTCTGTTTTGACGATGCCACCGGTTTCGCCGATGACCGCTATCGCGGCTCTGACCGGATCGTTCGCGTCCCTTATGCGAATCCCATGGCCGCAGCTCAGGCCTTTCGGGAGCTGCCGCGGAAGGTCGGGGCTGCCGCCGCGGCCGATCCTGCGCCCGGCGAGGGCACGACGCTGCTGGACCGTCTCCGCCTAACCCTTCGGGAGCTGCCGTGGAAGGCTAGGTTTGGGGCCGCGGCTGATCCTGCACTCACCAAGGGCATGACGCTGTTCGACAGTCTCCGCCTGGCCTTGCGCGACCGTCTGGCGACACAACGAAACGTTGTTCTGGGCGAGACAGCCACCGACATCTCGTTTCTGTTCACCAAATCCGAAACCGACAAGCCGCTGCGCCGGAAGGAACGGGAAAAGATGTTCGGCTATGGCCGCCGGCTGCTGTGGCGCGATGTGCAGGATGCGCGGGACACGGTGGCCGCGTCGCAAAATTGGGTGCACCGCCGCACTCGGATCGAGGATTTTCGGCCGCTTGCGGCCGATGATGCGACTGTGCCGGACTTTGCGATCCATATCCATGCGTTCTATCTGGACGACTTGGCCGATGCTCTGCGCGACCATGTGGCGTTCGCACGGGCCAGTCGGATCCTGATCACGACCGACAGTCCCGAAAAGGCCGGCCTGATCCGTCGAATGGGCGAGGATAGCGGCCTGAACATCGAAACCCAGCTGGTGCCAAACCAGGGCCGTGACATTCTGCCCTTCCTGCGGTTATTCGGCGACGGCGGCCAGGCCGGCGGAAACGATATCTGGTGTCACCTTCACCAGAAAAAGTCGGTTCAGACGACCTCTCATGGCGTCGTCTGGCGGCGCTTCCTGCACCGCATCTTGCTAGGCGACGAGCGGAGCCTGTCCTCAGCGCTGGCCTGCATCGCGCGTCCGGAGGTCGGCATCGTAGCCCCGTTCGAGCCGCATTTCGCCCCTTGGGACGACTCCCGTCGGTTGCTGCCGGGCATCGCGGGCCGCTTCGCGGAGCCGCTGCCCGACAACCCGCTGCTGTTCCCGGTGGGTAACATGTTCTGGACCAAAGCCGACGTTGCGCGCCGGATGCTGAACCTGTTTGGACCCGACTATCCCTGGCCAAACGAACCCATCCCGACTGACGGGACAGAATTTCACCTAATCGAGCGTTTGTGGCCCGCCGTGGCCGCCCAGGAAGAGCTGGACGCGGTCTTCCTGCACAAGGCCGATGAGGAGAGGGTGTAATCATGGTCAAGCTGATCGTGCATATCGGCAACGGCAAGACCGGGTCCTGTTCCATCTAAGGAACACTGCTGGCCGGCAGGCAGGCGCTGGCAGCGTTCAGCGTCTATTCGCAATGGAAGCTCAAGCACAAGAACTATGCCGAACCGCCGCTTTGTGGCCCGGCTGCCGATCTTCGGCGAGCGCGAAATGGGCTTTGCAGGCGATCTTGCCCTATTGGACAACTTCGATGTGGTGGGCGAAGTGGTGGAGCACTTCTTGAAGGTGAACCATCTGCAGGGCATCCCGCCCGTCCGTGACAACGTGTTTTCCGTCCTCAATCGAAATTGCCGTGCAAGCGGTCTTCAATCCCGCAGCGAGCTCCGGTGCGGCCTTCGGATATGGCCATCGCAGCTCTGCGACAAGTTCGCCAAGAACGGCTATGGCAGCTATTTTTTGAAGCTGCTGGAGTAGACGACAGGCCTGTCATGGGGGATTGGAGCGCCCGACCCACCCTGTTAAAGGGTTCCAACGATTTCCGTTTTGACTACCAGCCCGGGCGGGTGGTCTATCAAAGCTGTTGTCGGGCCGTCGGTTCGGCGAACCGAGATGTTTTTGCGGCTCGATCAAGGCCCAAAACCAAAAGCAAGGACCACCACGCCTATGCCTTTCCTTGCCTCAGCAAAACCGCTTCATTCTGCCACGGCCGCCTATCTGTCCGACCAGATCGACCAAGCGCGCGCAATCTATCAGACGCTGTTTCCTACCCAGCACCTGTGCTTCATTCTCAGCGCTGGCCATGATCCTGTTTGGTCGCATCCTGAGATTATCGAAGGGCCTTGTATCCCGCGCCCGTCCGACTTGGGGCCGGACTACCTGGGCAGCATCGTCAGGCCCGGCGCGACGTCGGCTGACCCCCAGGTGGCGATCCGCCTGGCCATCCCGCGCCAGCCCAACCCGGACGAGATGAAGCAGACCGAGGCGCCCTGGCGGCCGATGTCGAAGCTGGCCCCGCTGTTCCGTTTCAGCCCGCTGGCCTATGAACACGTCCGTTATCAGGCCGAGATGCTGCGCAAGCGCCGCGACGACCGCCGCGACGATAAGAACGCGATCGCCCTGGGGTGGGGATCGGCGCTGATCGCCTCGCCTGCCGCCCCAGAGAGCGACCGGCGCCCGGCGATCCTGATAGGCATGCATTGGCTCGAGGTTGGCGGCGCCGAGAAGCTGGGCTTCGACACGGTCCGTTGGGCGCTGCAGGCGGGGCTGCGGGTCTTCGTCGTGGCCTCGGTTCCGTCCCTGCAGCGGTTCGCCGACCGTCTGCCGGACCATCCCGACGTCACCTTCATCCGCCTGGACCGCTATCTGCCCCACCACCTCTGGGCGCGCTATGTCGAGAAGCTGGCCCTGGCTGAGAACATCCGCCTGGTCCACATCCACCACTGCGTGCCGCTATACGAAAGCCTGCCCATGCTGCGGGTGCGCCTGCCCTGGATCGGTACGATCGACAGCACGCATATCATCGAATACGCCAATGGCGGCTATCCCCGCACCTCGGGCGTCTGGTCGAACTATCTGGATGTCCAGCACGTCATCAGCCAGGAACTGGTGAACTATTTCTGCGGCACCTTCCGCATCTCGGCGGACAAGGTGCTGCTGGGCCGGATGCTGGACCGCGACAAGGGGACCGATGCCGCGCCGGACCTGCGCCTGAAGCTGGGGCAGAAGACGCTGCATGTCAGCTTCATCGGGCGGCTGCACTATCAGAAACGTCCCGTCGTCGTGGTCGAGACTCTGCGCGCCCTGCAGGCCTGGGCCACGAAGAACGACGTGGCATTCAGCGCAACGATGGTCGGCGAAGGCCCTTTCGAGGCTGCGGTTACGCGGCTTCTGCGCCGCTATGGCTTGGGGGCCGCGGTGACGCGGCTGCCGGGGAACGCCGACGTGCCGGCGCTTCTGGGGCGGTCGGACCTGCTGCTGCTGCCCTCGAACAACGAGGGGCTGGCCCTGGTCTGCTATGAGGCGATCACCCACGGCTGCATCCCCATCTCGACCAGGGTGGGCGCGCAGTCCGAACTGCTGCCGGACGACCTGCTGGTGCCGCTGGCGCCCCATGCCTCGATCAAGGCGACGGTGGCCGCGGTGGACCGGATGTGGCGGGACGGGGGCTTCCTCGACCGGCAGAAGACCATGCTGGCCCGAGCCTGGGCCAGGCTTGCGGCCGATCCGACGGCCGAGGAGGCGCTGATGCCCATCTATCGCAAGGCCGCCGGCACGAATCCGAAGGAAGACTGATCCCATGACCGCACTGAATCAGACCGCAGCGGTCATCGTGACCTTCAACCGCTCGGCCAAGCTGATGAAGGTGCTGGATGCGCTGGCGCAGCAGACGATGCGCCCCGATGTCATCCTGGTAGTGGACAACGCCTCGACCGACGACACGGCCGCCCTGGTCCAGGCGCGGGCGAAGCAGGACGGGACCATCCGCCACCTGCGGCTGCCGAAGAACGTCGGCGGGGCAGGGGGCTTTCACGCCGGGATGAAGGCGGCGTATCAGATAGGTGCGCATTACTTCTGGGTGTCTGACGACGACGCCTATCCTCAGCCCGACGCTATCGAGAAGCTGCACGACGCGCTGGTGACATTCGCATCCGACACCGGCTGGCGACCCAGCTTCGCCTGTTCGCGCGTGGAATGGGTCGACGGCTCGCTCTGCGAGATGAACTGCCCGCGCCCCGTCTGGGATTGGGCCCGCTTTGTCAAGCCGCAGACGGCTTGGGCGCTGGTGGACAGCTGTTCCTTCGTGTCTGCGATGATCCCGCGTTGGGCGGTCAGCGAACACGGCCTGCCGATCGCGGATTACTTTATCTGGTTCGACGATGCCGAATACACGCGCCGCATCGCGCGCAGCTATCCAGGGATCTTCGTGCCCGAAAGCGTCGTCATCCATGATACGCCAGACAATCGCGGCGTGAACTTCGGCCTGGTCGATGAAAAGAGCCTCTGGAAGTTCAAATACGGCGCACGCAACGAAACCTCTTGGCGCAGGCGGGAGATGGGTCTGATGGGGGTCCTAGCCTATGCCTACGGTGTGCGGCGGCAGATGGTTCAGGCTAATGTGCCGCGCCGCATGCGCACCGCGATCTATCGGGCGATCCTGAAGGGTATCGCCTTCCGCCCGGCCATCATCAGGCCGTGACGCGTCACGACGACGTCGCCACTTAAGAAACAGGTCGGTTCAGCTTTGAAATTCGTCATCTTTATCGGCCACTTTAAGACTGGCTCATCCTCGATCCAGAGCTTTCTGTCGTCGAACTATCTGGCGCTGCTGCAGGCCGGCATCCTGTATCCCTCGGTCGAATCCCAAGGGATGTCGCGCAACCTCGCCGTGGTCCTTGCCGGTCGCGACCGCACGACGGCAGGGGCCAGCCTGAACATCATCGAGCCGCATAATGCTTTAGCCCTACGCCTGAAGAACGAAGATGACGGGCATGGCGTCCCCCCCTATTACCCCGCTCCGCCAAGCGGTTTCCAGATGCTGCAATTCCTGGAAAACCAGATCCGCGAACTGAACCCGCCATCGGTCGTCCTGTGTTCCGAGGTTTTCGCCCTTCTTGGCATGACTGACAAACGAAGCGGTGTACAGCGCCTGGCGAACCGGTTTGCGCAGCATGACGTCACTATCTACTGCAATCTGCGGCGCCCTGACGAATACCTGTCGTCTTGGCATCGCCAGAGGCTGAAGTTTGGAGCAAAGATGCAGCCGCTTTCGGGAAGGGGATTGCATGAATACCTCGACAGCGCACATTTCCAGCAGGCAAACATGATTCGTGGGTGGCTGGAGTTCTTCCCCGACGCAAACCTGATCATCCGCAACTTTGATGACGTCAGGACGAATGGTGGCTCGATTGTTGATTTCATGCGCCATTCTTCGCTAGCCTTCCCGTCGGGCCTGCATGTTCCTAAGGATCAGAATCCCTCCGTGCCCAGTGCCTTCGCGGAAATCGGACGGCGCGCTATTCTGGAGTTGCCGCAGGCCCAGTCCACCGAGATCGTGCGCTGGCTGACGGCCGCACGGCGCCGCGTCAACCATCCCGGCGACTCCAGCGTCGAGATGTTCGGGCCGACGAACCGGGCATTGCTGGCCGATCGGTTTGCCACGGTCGCGGCGTCCCTGGATCAGATGTCGGAGATGTCGCCCTTCTACTCCAACGCGGACGACTTGCGGACGCTCCGGCCGATTGACGATATTAGCGCAGCCGAGGCGGCCTTCCCGCATCTGGTTGCCGATGCGCGCCGCCAGGGGCTTGCAACGCCTCTTCTGGAATGGTTGGCCTCTCTTGATCTGCGTAAGGCGACGGGATGACCAGCCCGTATCATGGTTGATCTTCTTCAACAGGATATCGAAGATGAGAATTTTGTTTCACGGCCCCGGGACTCCGACCTACCTGCCGGAGATCAGGTTGCCAAACACCTCCGGTCTACGGCACGCGGTGACGGATCGGCTGATCGATCTGAAGGACACGCAGTCGCTGACCAGCAATCGCGGCAACTTGGTTCATGGCGAAGCTCCTGGCCGGATCTTCCGGTGCCGCAGGCGCCAATCTGCCTTTGCGAACCTAGGAACGCTGCACCGGATCTTCGGGAATCGCCTTAGGGAGATTCTTCCGAACCACTTCGATCTGATCGTCCTGTCGGCGGCCAACTTCATTTCTCCCACGCGCGATTTGACCCGCCTTCGTGACGCGCTGAACGTGGTTGGCGACGCGGTGCCGTTCATGGTCTTGGGTGCCGGCATGCAAGGGGATCACGCTCTAGCGGAATTGCACCCGTCGGTGCAGGAGATCCTGGACATTTACAACAAGCGAGCAGTCGTCTTCGGAGTTCGCGGTGCGCAAACCGAGGTGTGGTTGCACAGCAACGGATTCACCCGAGCGCAGGCGCTAGGCTGTCCCAGCATGTACGTCTTTCCGCAGTCGATCCTGTCGATTGATCATGCCGCAGCCCACGCTGCCGGTGGGGCGGCGAAAGTTCTGACGGCCGGCTACCTAACTGTAAAGAACGGGCGCAATTTCTCTCGTGGTCAGCAGCTGGCGCAGGCTCTGCAGAAGGTGCGAGCTTCCTATGTCTTCCAGGACGAGTTCTTCGGTTACGGAAAGATTGTCGAGGAGCGCGGCTCGTTCAACGATGCGACCAGCATGGGCAATCGCGACCAGTTGAACCGGCTTCTGGGCAGGGCGACGGGTGTCCCGCTGAACATTGAGAACTACTACTACTTCTCCGAAACCGCCGCATGGCGGCAGGTCGCCTTGGCCCATGACGTCTATATCGGCGACCGCTTCCATGGCGGCGTCGCGGCGCTGCAGGTGGGCCGACCTGGGATATTTTTGTCGCACGACAATCGCGTAACGGAGTTGACGGATTACTTCGACCTTCCGCGCATGACGTTGGATGAATTGGCAGCCGAAGGTATCGAGCGCGCTATCCGCCAGCGCATCACTGCACAGTCGGTATTGCAGATGAAGACAACCTATCGCCAGCGCTTCCAGCAGTTCGCCGAGGCAATGGACAAGCACGGGATAAAGCTGCACCCCTATCTTTGAAGCAAAGAATGTGCCGGTCGGCCCCGTCTTACGCGGGTGGGGCGACGAAGGCCGCCAAGGTTGACCCCGTCGCAACACCGTCCGTGAAGGCTTGGGCCGTCTCCAGTGCCTCGCGGATGGTCACGTCCATATCCAGATAGCGATAGGTCCCAAGCCGGCCTACGAAGGTCACGCCGGGTGTTGCGCGAGCCAGATCGACATACTGCTCCAGCAGCGCCTTTTCCTGAACCAGCCGGATCGGGTAATAGGGCGTGTCACCCGGCTCGGCCGCGCGCGAGAATTCGCGATAGCAGACCGTCCCCTCGTGACTCTCCCAAGGGCTGAAATGCTTGTGCTCGGTGATGCGGGTGTAGGGCACGTCGCGGTCGCCATAGTTCATCACTGCACAGCCCTGGTAATCGCCCCGGTCGCTGAAGCGCTCGAAATCCAGCGTGCGATACCCCAGCCGTCCCAGGCGATAGTCGAAATGCCCGTCCAGCGGCCCCGACCAGAAAATATGGTCGACGTCACGCGACATGTCGGGGTGATAGGGCGTCTCCAGGTCGACGGTGATGCGCGGGTGGTTCAGGATTGCCGCGACCATCGCGGTATAGCCATGGCGCGGCATCCCTTGGAAGCGGTGGAAGAAATAGTTGTCGTCATAGTTGAACCGCACCGGCAGCCGCTTGAGGATCGAGGCCGGCAACTCTGTCGGCGAACAGCCCCACTGCTTTTCGGTATAGCCCTTGAAGAACGCCTGATAGAGTTCAGGACCGACGAAGCGCAGGGCCTGCTCCTCGAAAGTCTGGGGGTCGGCGATGCTGGTGTCGGCCTTGTCCTCGATGAAGGCGCGGGCCTCGTCCGGGCGCAAGGTGGTGCCGAAGAACTGGTTGATCGTCAGCAGGTTGATCGGCAGCGAATAGACCCGGCCCTGCACGGTCGTCTTGACCCGGTTCTGGAAGGGCAGGAACTCGGCGAAGCGGTTGACATAGTCCCACACGCCCTCGTCGTCGGTGTGGAAGATATGCGGGCCATAGACATGCATCATGATGCCGGTATCGCCGTCCCGCGTCGTGTGACAGTTGCCCGCGATATGGGGGCGGCTGTCGATGATGTGGCAGTCGTGCCCCGCCTCGGCCAGTTCGCGGCCGATAACCGCGCCAGAAAGTCCCGCGCCTACCAGAAGTATCTTCATTGTCCGGATCCCGCTCTGCCCGTGCCAGGCGCCGTTATTGCTGAAGAGGCTATACAAATAGAATGCTGTCGCTCCAACCCACCATCTTGATCGGGCAGCGGGATCGCTGTTCGCGACATGATGACCTAGCAGGCCGCTGAAGAAGTCGCCGAGGCGGAACGGTTTTCTTTGGACGGGCCCGGCTGCATCAAGCTTCCGGCCTATCGGGGCGAAGGGTGTGCGCGGCTGATACCGCTTTTTGGCTTCATGCGGTCAGCAATCGGGGCAGCCGTGCAAGGTTGTTGGCCGCCATCGTCAGAACGAAGCGGGAGCGCACCCATTCGACGCCGCGATAAACAGTCTGAGCCATGTCGCCGACCGTCTTGGCCCACCCGAACGCCTCCTCGATCCGCTTCCGATGCTTGAGGGACAGGTCATAGCCCTTGTGCCGGGTGGTGCGCCCATCAATCGCTGAACAACGCGATTGTCTCTCGCGACATGCCCGCCTGTCCCGATTTTTGCAGGCGATGATAGTCATTTTCTCGATCCGGAGAAGCCCCGGAAGTTAAATCACCCCATCGGTTACAATGACTGCAGGAGCTTTTGTAGCGATATCACCCCATTGGTTACGATATATCACCCAAGCGGTTACGAAAAATCACCCGGTTTGTTTCCATAAATCACCCCATTGGTTATGGTCGCACTGATTGTGAGCATGCTTTCAGAGGCTTGGCGCTTATGAAGAAGAAGAAAGAGAAGAAAGAAGAAGCTGGGAAAGGGGGACGTTCATCGTGTCCCTCGAATGTGGATTCTGCCCCCTGCACAGCCAGAAGCATCTATGAACAGTAGGGGTCTGATAGCAGGGTCCATCCACCGCACCTCATAGACTTGAAGTCTTTAGACAGATAATTGCCCGCCACGCGTTACTTCACGGCTGTCGTTCACCAAGACGAAGACAACGCCTATGGCCTGACCTTTCCCGCTGCAGCGACCGAGGCGCTCGACCTCTGGTTTGAACATATGCCCGATGTCGAACCCGCTGCGCCGAAAGACATCCGCAAGCAGAACGACATTGCCGAAGAAGTGGCGATGGGTGATATGCTGATGCCCGTGCCCTACATCCCGGCCGACACAGCTGTGGAGCGGGTGAATATCACCCGGAACGCAGCCTTCTGCACGTCATCGACGAAGCAGCGAAAAAGCAGGGAGATGACCCGCTCATCCTCCGAAACGACAGCCGTTACCTACTGTCAGGCCTCTTCCTCAGGGGGTGACATTGCCAGGCTAGGCCTTGGTGGCACTCTCCGTGGCTCTCCGGCTGTACGACTCACGACCTTGCATTTCTTTTGAACGCTAGCCGATGACACGCGAGCCAAAGGCAATAAGCGCCACGGCGATCATCGATCCCCATGCCAGCCCGTCCAAGATTTGTTCGGCCGCTGGCGCGGGGACACGGCGCTTGCGCATAACCGAGACGATGGTCCGCGCAACAACGCCCACCAGAGCGATGATGGCAATGATGGCGGGATAGTCTGTATGCATCGGCGGCCCTCCTGGGCTGCTTTCTAGCCGAAAATGCGAGATCCGATGCCCACCTTGATGTGCTGAGGTAATCCTCCCCGTTTTAGCGGGGCGCAGCCGTAGAATTCACGCGGCCATTTTCAGCTTCATGGCAGGGGTAATCCCGCCGATGCCCATGTTGGGGCGTTCGTTGTTGTAAATCCACAGCCACTCGGTGGCGATCTCCTGCACCTCCTCGATGGTTTCAAAGATGTAGAGGTCCAGCCATTCGTGCCGGACCGTCCGGTTGTATCGCTCGACATAGGCGTTCTGCTGCGGCTTTCCGGGCTGGATGTAGGTCAGGGCAATCTTGCGTTTCTCGGCCCACTCAACCAGCTTTCCGCTGATATATTCCGGGCCATTATCAACCCTGATCGTCGTCGAACGCGCTCTCTCCCAGCACGAAGTTGCGCTGCCGCGACAGGCGGTCGCGAAGGGCGAGGTCGATCCGGGCGAGGAAGGATGTCGGCACGGGCGCGATCGGCGCCGATGCTTGGCCCGTTTTGCGGGGCAGGGCCAGCAGCGCCTGCGCTGCAGTGAAAGGGTTGGCATAGGGTGTGCACCGATCCTTCCGGAACTGCGATACCTGGAATCGGCAAGTCCCGACGCCCCCTCGAAGCAGACGACATGGCACCCGTATTGCAGGGCATCGAAGGCCGCATGTGGCAGCGGTCCGAGGCGCGAAGAAAGAAATATCGCATCAGCGGCCGCGAGCAGGTTGGAGTAAAGCGGCCCGTCGGGCAGGAGGAACAGGTTGCCTGCCGGGCTGTCGGTCCAAGGCTGGCGGAGCTGATAATCGAAATAGATCCCGTAGCCGATCTCTTGGTGGTTCAGCCCGTCACCAATCCAGACGAAGACGGTGTCCGGTGCCAGCCCCGCCGCGATCCCCGCAGCCTGTGCGAAGATCTCCGTGCCGTGCCGCATCCCGATGGGTACGGTGCCGCAGATCAACCTGGCCTCCCCGAGGTTGCGTCCTAGGGCTCGCGAGATCGTCTGGCGAGCCTCGACGCGTCTCGTCTCGGTGACGCTGCCCCAAGTCAGGGGATATGGCGGGATTACGGTACTGTCGGTCTCGGCGGCGAAGCCGATATCGGCAAAGCAACCGCGCCAGTTGTCGCGGACATGATCCGACGAGAAGACCAGAAGATCCGCGAAGGCCGTCAGGCACGAGCTCTGCCATGCCGGCGTGTCCTCGAGGTGATCGTCGACATAGGCTGCGAAGGGGATGTCCCGGGCCACGCAATGGGGGATGAACCAGGCGCTCTTGGCCCGGTACAGGATGGCCCGGTCGACCTGCCGGAAGGCCGCGTGCCTGGCATATGGCAGCTCGAGCAGCGGCTTCTTGGTGATCTGGACGGCGCAGCAATAGGGCAGGATCTGGTCCAGCATCCCGCCACCTTTAAGCGCGGCGACGGTGATGTTGCTTGCCCTCGGCCTGCCGCAGCATCTCGCGGATGACGAGGGATGCCGACGAATGCGCGAGGTCCGGCAGGCAAATCAGCACCGTCTCGCGTTCCGGGTGGAAGGGCCGGGCACCCTCATGGAGATCGTCGCGCAGATCCGCCAGCGACCGGTGGTGCCCTCGATCATGGCATAGCGCAGGTAATGCATCAGGGGATTCATTCCAGCCGCCACGATGTCGGGGTGCCACTCCAGATAGGCCTGCATCGAGAAATCGGCAATTCGATTATCGATCGGCGCGCCCAGCTGGATCAGCTCGAAGGCCAGATGCAGCGCATCGGGATCGCCCGCCTCGATTAGCGCTTTCAGCTCGGGGTGGGTGACGATCCGGGTCAGGCCCTTGTCGATATGCGGCGCCTGCTGGCGCAGGTGGCTGTAGAGGCTGCCCATGACCGGCTGCCGCGCGCTCCTCGGGATGCGCCCCCGGGTCCGCTCCAGTCCCGGCGATGCCCGAGGCGCCCGCATGGAGGGCGGGGTCGATGCGGAAGTCGGGCCGGATGGCCGTCCGGGCGGGGCCCGCAAGCTCGCGCCACAGCTGGTCGGTGCGGGTCATTCAACCTCCGGCAAGGGCGGCCGCGAGGAACGCGGACGTCGTCCGGCAGATGGCCTGCCAACTCCTCGGTCACGACGGGAAGAAGCGGATCTCCCGCCGCGGCGGCCGAGAGGCGAAAGGCGATCACGCGGCCATCTGGACGGGCATGCCAGAGGATGTCGCCGGCCTGGTCCGGCACCGTTTCGGAATGGCCGTTCAGGACATAGGAAAGTCCCTGGCCTGCAGCATCGTCGATGCGGCGCAGGAGCCTGACGCAATCGGCGAGGACGCGGAAGGCCGAAGGCTGCGGCGGCAGATAGCCGAGGCGCAAGACCCGGCCGCCAAGCTGGACCGCCTCATCGGGCAGCGTCGCTCCGATAGGTGCCGCAACGATGAGAAGCCGCGCCGCAGGAAGAGGCGTCGCCAGGACGCCTTCGGTGCTGTGAACGATCTTTAGCATCCAGCCTCCGTGTCGCGCTGCAAGACATCCGTCTCGCATTGGCGAGCCATGGGCGGACATTGTAAAGACCGCTCATCCAGCCGACCAGCCACGACAGATATGCGCCACGGTCATTCCTAGAAAACCCTGTCGCGCGGGCAACTGATTGGACGTGATCCAGACGGCTTCGACGGCGATCTTCCAGGTGACCAATTAACATATTAATCTTAATGGCTTGCATGGAAGGTGGTGCGCCTTCGGGGGGCGTGTTGACTGCCCACGGGGCCTGCATTCCCCGCCGTCCCGGTCCAGCTCTGTCGAGTTGCCGCAAAAACGGCTTTATGCGAAGAACTCCTCTGCAAACCGAAAGGACCTTGACCATGCCAATTGTTTATTTTCATTCTGGAGCGCCAAAGACGGGCACGTCTTATCTCCAAGTCCTTTTCGCGCGGCACAGCGAAGACATGGCGCGGCAGGGGGTCATATACCCTGAAAACATCTTTGTCCGTGGTGCCAGGGAAGGGAAGATCACTTCCGGGAATGGGGTCGAGCTGGCCAATTACATAAATCCGAATCTTCCCCACAATATTGAGGACAAATCCGCATTTCTAGGAAAGCTCGATCATCTCTTGAATAACTCGAATGGGAAAAACCTCCTGTTCTCTTCCGAGTTCATCGTGTTCCATGGCAATGACCAAACCGATGCCTTAATAGAATGTCTCCAGAGGAATGGATACGAGGCAAAGTCCATATACCTGGTCAGGGATCTGTCCAAGGCGGCATTTTCGACCTACTCCCAGCAAGTGAAAAGGGCTGGGGAAGCCAGAACATTCGAAGAGTTTCTGGAAACCTGGGATCCGCATTACATGCATCACATCAACCTAATGAATGAAGCATTTGGCCCCGAAAACGTCTTCATATACAACTATGAAGAGCATAAGCACAGGTTGGCGGCACTGCTTTTCGAAGATTTCATGAATATAAGGATTGACGCATCCGTCGATGAATCTATTAACAGGTCTCTGGATAAGAAAGAGCTGGAGCTTCTTCGAGTTTTCAATAGCTTTTCCGGAGAGAACAATGCGTTCTTAAGCACATTGATTAGCGACGCACTCATGAATGCCCCTTCCTCATCGACGGAAGGATTTTTGATATCCCAGAAGGAATTATCAATCATGAGTAAGAAGTTCGAAAGGGCTGTGGAGAGGATAAATGAACAGCTCCGGGGCAAGGCAATCATTGTCGGACAAGAGGTAGGAAAATCCGAAAGGAACTTGGGTCTGACAGATTTCGAGCGTTTCACCATGGCGGCGTTGGCGCAAATCTCGAAGGCCATACGGCGCTGACCATAAATGCTGATGTCCGGACCAAGTAATTGTATTGACCCAGCTTAATCTGTTCAGGTTAAGCTGCTAATCTGAATGCTTCGGCAGGTGTCCGCATGGCAAGCGCCTGATGCGGTCGGCGGGTGTTGTAGAACTGGATCCAATCGCCGATCGCGCGCGCCGCGTATTGGATGCTCTCGAAGCGGTGGCGATACACGCACTGCTTATTCAGTCGGCTCTGAACAATCGCCTCAGGCGGCCATTGCTTCGCAGTGGTGGGTCCTTCCGCCGTGGATAAGCGTTACGATCAGGTCGAGTAACAGCGCGCGAAGAACCCTGAGATGGGCAAGGATCTTGCGGATGTTGTGACCGCAGGCGCAGAAGACGGCAAAGACTGCGTCGCCGACGCGGTCCTTCAGCGGGCACCTGGCAAGGCAACCGTCTGTCTTCATGTGCCCGATCTCCGGCTCGATGGCGCTCCGTCGCTTTAGGAGCTTTGCCAGTAGCGGAGTGATGCCGCGTCTCGTGCCGCTGATCAGGACCCTGGTCGTCTCCACGCCATGGCCGCGATAGCCGCGGTCGACGACGGCCAGATCCGGCACCTGATCGGTCAGGATGGCGACCTGCTCCAGCGCAGGCGCCAGGGTGTGGCCGTCATAGGGGTTGCCGGGGAAGCTGCGGGCACCGACGACGAAGCCCCCGTCCAGGGTGGTGGCGAGGCTGACCTTGGCGCCGAACTCGTAGCGGACCCGTGCCTTGCCCTTGGAGATGCAGTCGACCTCGGGCTTGTGCAGTGAATAGATCTTGTTCTTGCTCTTCGGCGTCTGCTCGAGCAGACGGCCGACCAGCCAGAGCGCCTCAAGCACCCGTCCGCGCAAGGGGCCGTCTGGAATGTCCTGCAAGTGGCGCCGCAGATCCCGCCGCACCCGGCCAACATGGCCCTTGAGCTGGCGCAGGGCCTTGCGCATGCGCTTGAACTGCCGCGCGTGGGCATACTGCCCGACCTGGGCGGCCTGCCGCGGGGCAAGGCGGGCATGGCTTTGGCGCAGATCGACCCCGGCCTCTTTCGCCAGGCCCACCAGCCGTGCGCGCGCCCGCTCGTAAAGCCGCGCATCCGTGGGGTGGGCGGTGGCCTTCTCCATGACCGTTGTGTCGACTGCGACCCGCTTCAGGCTTTTGTCCGTTACCGCACCAGCTGCGCGGCCCGCCTCGATGGTGTTGGTCAGCAGCCATTCGACACCTTGCTCGCCGATCCGTTTGCGCCAGCGCGCCGGCGACGAGGGATCGATCAGCGGGCGGTGCTGAAAGAACGTCTCGCCGGTGACGTGCTGGTAGGAGGGGTTCTCGACCCACCGGGCGACGACCGCCTCGTCCGATAGCTTGAAGGCGTGCTGGAGATACATCAGCCCGGCGACGAGGCGCGGCGATGTCGCGGGCCGACCTTGATGCGACGGGAAGAAGGTCGCCCATTCCCGGTCGAAGAAGCCCCAATTGATCAGCTCCGCAAGCTTCACCAGCTCGTGGCGCGTGTCGATCATGTCGAGCAGTCGGGGGCGGAGCAGGTCATCCTGCTCAGAGGCGCGGGAATGGGGCTTCATCGGCGACCGGAAATTGCAGGGTTTCTGCACAAAGCCTACGAAACCCTGCAATCCGAAGCGAGCAGAACCGCAGCTTCAGCGCGCGGAATCAACGCGGTAGGATTTGTTCAGACCCGACTATTCAGTGTCCGGATCACGCGCTCGACCATACTGTTCTGTTGCGGACAATGCGGGATGATGAGCTCCTGCCGAAGGCCGTAGCTGCGGACCAGGATCGTGTAGTGGCGACTGGTAAAGAACGAGCCATCGCGGCGCCAGCGGTTTATAGCATTTTCGGGTTTAACCTGACACATAGCCTGCAGCGTGGAAGTAGTTCCAGCACTCCTGGGGCGAGAACATGCTGCAGATGTCGCCGAGGGCTTTGAACAGGTCATCGAAGGTTCGCGCGCCGATCTTGCGGAGATGCGCCTTCAGCTTTGAGAATGCCTGCTCGATGGGGTTCAGGTCTGGCGAATAAGGCGGCAGATACAGGAACCAGCACTTGGCATCACGGACGGCTTTGGCGGCCTCGGTGTTGCGGTGAGTGGCAAGGTTGTCGAGGATGACGACGGTGCCGGGCTTCAGCTTCGGGACCAGGACATCGCGCACATAAGTCGCGAAGGCGGAGCCGTCCATCGCGCCCCTTATGACCCAAGGGGCAATGAGACCTTCCGACGTGAGGCCTGCGATGAAGGTCTGCGTGCCCCAGCCACCGAAGGGTGCGTCCATCCGGAGCCGCTGCCCGCGCCGGGCTCGCCCCCGCAGCCGGGTCAGGTTTGTTTTCACGGAGGTTCGTCAATGAACACGAGCCGTTCAGGCTGCCGCCGCATGAAGGAAATGCGCCGTTCAAGCCAGTCACGGCGGGCTTCTTTTACTCGAACGCGATGCTGTTCGGAGGCCACCAGCGATTTTTTATAGCTGAAACCGAGCCGCTTGAGCAGCACTGCGATTGACAAGTGGTGAACCTTCACGCCCTCGGCCATGACCAGCGCATCGCGCAACTCGTAGAGGGCGATATCGGGGTCTTGGGTGACCAGTTCCTCAAGAAAGGCCTGATGAGGTACAAGCTTCCCGCGCCCGCGCGGCCGACCCTGCGGCGCAGGCGCTGCCGTCCCGTGCTGACGGATCGCTCGGGCCCATCGTGTTCCCGTCGCAGGCGAGAGCTTCAAGCGCGCCGCCGCAGCGCGACTACTCAAACTCTCTTCGAGACAAGCCTTGAACCGCGCACGATGCGGCCCAAGGTGCCGAAGCGGCTGATCAAGGCATGCTCCAGCGCGCTGGCGGCGGTTGTCGCCTTGAGGGTCGCGCGACAGGTGCCAGCCGAGCAATTTACGCGTGTGGCAGTCGATGACCAGGGCCAGCGAGATCCATCCGTCCCTGCCGACCTATATCCGGCAGAGGTCGGTAGACCAGCGCTCGTTCGGCGCAGTCGGGCAGTCGTGTCGGACGGCAGAGCCTGGATGCGGGGCGCATGCCGACAGAGCGCTTGCGGACCTGCCAGCTCTTTTCAGCCGGCTGTACGTGGGCGGCATCCGCCCTGGAACCGGCCTGCACGGTAACGACGGTTCGGACGATCTCCTCATCAATCCTGAAGGTTGTTTCGCCTTAGTTCCATCTCGATCATTCTTGCAACCATACCGCTTGCTGCCGCCAGATCGCGTCCAGATCCGGAAGCCTCGGCCGCGACCCGAGCCTCTGGAGAGCTCTCTGTTTCTGCCAGGTGATGGATATGATCCACAAGCAGTGGTGCGCTCACCAGTGCGATCTCCTTCAACTGCTCATTCGCGGAAAGCGAAGTCGCATCGCCGTCGACCTCGCTGTCGCCCAAGTCCAGTCCCACACGACTGGACAAACCAGACAAGGTGTCACGTACTCCAGCGTAATCCCTGATTCCAGCAGGACTCAGCAGGAATTTCGTCCTTCCGAATTTCGACAGCGTCCTGATGACCCTGTATCTTGCCTCGTTCACATGCGCACCATTTCCCGATGGGAAGGATCTGAAATAGGCGTTCACCTCCCAGAGGATGGACAGAAGCTCCAGTGATGGGCTCGTATTGGCAAGATTGGGCTGCACCTCATGCATGGAGATGCCAACGCGGCTACAGAAATCGACGACCACGTCCTTCATGGCCAGCTTCGAACGAATGTAGGGGAACAGGGAAACGGCCTCAGGCCCGAAAGCCTTGTCCAGCTCAGAGATCCCGCGGTAGTCTATCCTGAGCGGAATGACGGGAGTGCCGCCACCACAAATCGATTGGCTGAATTCGGCAGCGGCATACGACCTGGGCGGCCGCACATACATGAAGACATTGAAACTGCGTACCCACGGGTCCAGGAAATCCTTGAGTCGTTGCACTCCATTTCCCAGTCTCGCGGCCCCGATAGCCTCGCCTGAGATGATGACGTTTTCCGACCTGAGCACGTCCAGCTCGCTTTCCAGAAGCTGGCGCAATACGCTCCCGTGTTGTGTCGCCTTCTGTCTTTCCGCGTCATTCTTGGCATGCACGCCGCCATCAGCGAAGGCATAGAGGTAAGGAATCGAATGGTTCTTGTTTCCATTCCAGCGCAGATAGTGAAACTTTTCGTCCTGACAGTTCCAAAGCGCCTTCTGTATGGCGGTGGAGCCGGTCTTGTGCATTCCGGCATGGACAATGAACCGGTCTATCTTCTTGGGTTTCATTCTGGATCCAGCAGAGAGTATTTTATTGCCGAGGACATCCGTCGCGAAGCTGAAATCGGGTGACCGATTTCGACGGGAAAAGCCCTATGGCGGATCGCCACCGCCAGCCGGAGGCGGGCCAATGGGAGTCCGGCGGATCAAGCCCTGTGATCATAGAACTTCGCGTATCTGTCCAGCATCATTCCTATTTCGAACTCGGAGGCGAACCGCTGCCGGGCGCCTTGCCCCAGCTCGTCGCGCAATGCGGGATCGGTGAGGGCCAGGGCGTGGGACAGCAGCATGTCCTCGTCAATGCCATCGGCCGTCAAAGGGACCAAGAGACCGGCAGGCCTTTCCCCGCCGGTCAACATCCAGGAAATTTCCCCGATGTCTGAGGCAATCACCGGCACTCCCTGCGCCATCATGTCGATCAGCACCAAGGGCAGGGATTCCCCGCGGAAATAGCTGGGAAGCAATCCGATATCTAACAGGCCTAGATAGGCTTGCAGGTTGTTCACCTGGCCCAGCTGGCAGACATGGGGGGGGACCTCCTTGCGGATCCTGTCGGCGGCCGGTCCCTCGCCGATCAGCAGCAGATCGGCGGGGTAGCCGGCCGCATTCAGCTTCTGGACTAGGCGCACGGCCTGGTGCCAGCCCTTGCTGTCGATCGCCCTCGTGGCGAGGCCCAGAACCAGAGCTTCGGGGCGCAGGCCCAGGGCGGCGCGACTGAGCACCGGGATGTCCGTGATGCGCGGCATTCCGTTCGTGATCTGAACGAGCCGTTCCGGACGGGGCAGGATGTCGAACACCTGCAGGTTCTTCGACGCCGTGTAGACCCAGCTGGCGCGGGCCGTCATGCGCTCCATGCGCTCGGCGAAACCGGGATCCGTCTCAGGGTCGTCTAGGATGGTCTCGTGGCAGCCGTGCATGGTGATGATCCAGGGCATGTCCGGGGGCAGGCCGTGGCGCTGCTCGTCCACCCATCGATCCGCCCACCAGATGCTGGAATGCACGGCATCGATGTCGAAGCGGGCGACCAGCGTCGCCAGATCCGCCTGCGGATCCTGCGCCTCGATCAATGTCACCTCGGGCGAGATTCGTGCCAGCATGGCGGGATGCGATGGTTGGTTTCCGACATTCACCAAGACCGCGCGCCCGCCACGCCGCACCCATTCGTTCGCGATTGAGAGGGCAAAGACCTGCCCACCGCCCGGTCCCAGGTCGGGGGCCACGATCAGCAACGAGGGCATCAGCTTGCGGGGTGGATTCGGTTGCCGCAGGCTTTGGGGATCGGATACGCCGAAGCGAGCGATGTCCTGCGCTAGGAACTGGGCGATCCGGGCCCGGGTTTCGCTGTTCTGGCGATAGGTCCGGCCCAAATAGTCGCGCACGGTCGCGAGTTCGTCGAAATAGTCTATGGACCCTTCGAGCCTGTGCGTCACGGTGCTGCCGTGCCGGCGATGGTCGTTCATCAGTGCCGCAGAAAATCCGACCAGGCCGCCGCGCATGGCCCGGCAATAGAAATACCAGTCGCCGCACAGGCGCATCCGCGTCAACTCAGACACGAAGTCGGGCTCGGGGGAGAATTTCCGCAACAGCACGGCACTGGCATTGGGAATCGAGTTGGCGATCCCCAGGCCGGCATTCGCCTCCTCATGGTCGGTTGCGACATAGTCGTGATCCCACCGGCCCGGCGCAATTCGGTTGAGGTACAGCGGACGATAGTCGCCAATGGACACTCCCTCAGAGGTGACCGGGCGAGATGCGCAGGACGCGATGCGCAGGTTGGGGTCGTCAAAGAAGGGCAACATCGTGTGCAGGAAGTCGGGCGTGCAGCGATCGTCGGCTTCCGCCAGCCAGACCAGGTCGGATCGGGCTAAATCCATGCCCCTCATCCATTGAACGAAGGGCGATCCGGAATTGGTCTTATTCGCGATCACTCGGGTGCCGGGCCGCCGGTTGGCGAAATCATGCAGCAAAGCAAGAGAATCGTCGGATGAAGCATCATCCAGCAGGATGACCTCGAAATCTTGGAAGACTTGGGCCGAGATAGAGGCCAACCGTTCCGGCAGATAGGCGGCGTAATTGTAGTTCGGGACTACCACACTGACCTCGGGGGGCAGCTCCATGGCCTCGCGCAGGTGGTGGAGCAGGACCGGGCCCACGACATCCATAGTATGGGATCGCTTCACCTGGGCCTGCCCCCGGGCCCCGTCCGCGCGCCGCCGTTCGGGATCGGCGATGTAGAGGGCAACGGCCTCGGCCATGGCCTCGGCATTCATGTGGGGGACGGAAAGACCGCTGCCCTGGGCGACGAACCCCTCGATGCCGCCGGCGTCCCTGAAGCAGACGATCGGCATGGCCGCCTGAGCGGCATAAAGGGCGACCAGCGGGAAGGGATCCTCCTGCGAACTGAGAAGAAAGACATCCGCAGCCGCCAGCTTGCCCGCGACATCGGGCTCGTAGCCAGTAAAGCGGACGCGATCCTCCAAGCCCCGGCTCGCGACCATCTGCCGGCAGAGATCCAGATCCGGCCCCCCGCCCAGCCACACGAATTCGGCATCAATGCCCTTCGCGCGCAGGAGCGCGGCCGTCTCAATGAACTTGTCGGGCGCCTTGCGCCAATGCAGCAGGCCGCAGCCCATGACGACAGCACGGTCCGGCGCAAGGTCCAGGGCGGCCCGGGCTTCGGCCCGGCGCTGCGCGGGATCGGCAACCGGGGGAAGGGCCTCGATGAAGCTGACGGCCGAGGACAGGTTCTCAAGAGGATATCCGTAATCCGTGCCAAGCGCGCGGGTGACATCGGGACCTCCGCCGATGACGCGGCGGGCGCGCTGGCGGATTAGGGCGACCTCATCGGGGAACATGTCGAGCAGTTGGGGAAGCTCGTGGATGAAGGCCACGGTGGGCAGGTCCTCCGGCGCATGGCGCAAGAAGCCGCCGCTGGCGACCGAGTTCACGAAGGCGCCGCACACATCCTCGCCCATCCAGTCCTTCAGGACCTGCGTGCGCATCTCCTTGGGGTGGTCGGACAGGACCAAAAGTGGGGCGACCTCACCGAAGGCCTGGCGCAGGTTGCCGCCATGGATGGCGACGATCCGCACGCCGAAACGGGTTCTGTCGCGCATCCAGGCGGCGAACTGGCGCAGCACATGGGGGGCGCCACCGACCTCGGTTTCATGCGTGACGAAAAGGATCGTACCGCGCCGGTCTCCAAGGCTGCCGGGACGGCGGCCCGCCAGTTCTTCGACCATGCTCTGATACAGAGGCGCATGCGTACCGGGCGGTCCGGGACGGACGGGCTCCGTCGTCGATGGAGCAAGGCCCTCGCGCCAGCCATCGCTTAGATAATGCGCCAAGGGCTCCTGCTCGGGTGCGACCTTCTCGAGATGGGTGCGCCTGTACCAGCCCGCGTCGAACCGGGGATGCGGCATCCGGCCTTCGCGCCAGCCATGCTGGATATAATGCAGCCATGGGTTCTGCCCGTTTTCGGCGATGTCGCAATAATGATCCAGATACCACGCTGTGTCGAACAGCGGATGCGGCCTGCGTCTTTCGCGCCAGCCATGGCTCAGGAAATGGCTCAGGGGTTCGATGCCTGCTCTGGCGATGTCGGGATAGGTCGAAAGATACCAGGCCGTATCGAACAGGGGGTGAAGGGTGCGGCCCTCGCGCCAGCCATGGTCAAGATAATGGGCAAGAGGGTCCATATCGGCCGCCACAAGATCGAGATTGTGCAGCAGGTACCATGCGGGGTCGAACAGCGGATGGGGCGCATGAAGCTGTCGCCATCCATTCGTCAGATAATGGCTGAGGGGTTCGTGACCGGACTGCGCAATTTCGGGGTGACGGTCCAGGTACCAGTCCGGATCGATCAGCGCATGCGGCATCCGCCGCTCGGCCCGGCCGTGTTCTAGATAGTGTTCCTCGGGACGGCCCTCGTAGCTGCGGACATCGGGATACCTGTCCAGATACCAGCCCGGATCGAAGAACTTGCGGAAGGCGTTCATATCCGCCTCTGACAGGCCCTGCAGGGCTTTCTCGGTGCTGGTCATTGGGATGTCTCGGTCTCCAGGGTCGTCGGGCCGGGCGGCAGTTCAGCCGCGGGTACGGTGCAGGGCAGTGACGATCCTGCGCATCGGGGCGGTTACCCGCCAGGAGTTGCTGGCCATGAGGTCGTCCACGCGGTGCCGGGCGGCATCGCGTTCGGCGCGCAGGGCCGCAATCTCCGCATGGGCCTGGCCGAGGGCTGCGTCTGCAGCCGCGCGGTTGGCGCGCAGGGCCTGGGCCAGGCTGTTCTGCATCTCCGACATGCTGCGGAGCTTTTCTGCCCGCAGATCGCGTAGATGCTCCTCTCCGGCGGCCGCGGCAGCATCCGAGCGCGCCCGGGTCCGCGACAGCTCCTCTCTCAGGGCGGCGATGATGCCGTCGCGCTGGCTGAGGAGGGCCTCGGCCGCGGACCTTGCGGCGGCCTGGTTTGCGGCCTGCTCCTCGGCCCGGGCGGCGGAGACGCGGGCGGCTTCCAGCTCGGCGTGCAATGCCTGAAACCGCGCGCTGCCCTCGGCTTCTTGATGCTCGAGCCGTTTGACCTGGTCGGACAGCTGTTTGATATCGACCTGCACGACGTCAAGTTTGCCCAGCATCGCGTTCTCATTCATCATTCGTGCCTTCAGTTTGAGATCGTTCTGGCGGCTTTCCTCGACCAGGGCCGCAAATTCCGGCGTCGCCCTGTCGAAGTCGCGTCGGATCTCGTCAAGACCGTCCCAGTCCTGCGGGTCTTCACCCCTTTCGGCCCAGGCCTGCATGATTTCAAAGCTGCGCAGAACCCATGAGGTCAGTTTCTCACCTTGCTCGGGCACCGGGTCCTGGACGGCCATGTGGTTGAGGTCGCGATCCAGAAAGGCCTCGACCTCCCTGGCGGCCTCGGGGGGCACGGGGCCGATGCCCAGATCCAGCGCGGTATCGGCTCGGTCGAGCACTTGCGACCAGTCGGCCATCAGCTGCTGATAGGAGGTGAAGAACCGCGTCTTGCCCCGCGTGGCCAGTTCCGCATCCAGTTGATACCGCAGCCACAGGATCATGCCGTAGTTCTGGCTGTAACCGGCCCAGAAGTGCAGCGACCGAGCGACCTCCAGGGGATGGCGGTGGATATGCAGATACTTGGGCGCCATGCCGGCCTCGTGCAGGCAGGGCTCCCAGAAGGGGACCAGACGGCAGATCCGGGGATCCTTCAGGACGGCGCGGCGGGCCGTGGGATAGACCGCGGCCAGCTGGTCGGCGGCCATCTTGCGGAACGGATCAGCCTGCGGGCCATCGAACCAGCCCGCATCCAGCCGCTGCCAGTTGAACCATGCCGACCCGGCCGCCTGCATCAGGTCGTCGTTCATCTTGCTGATGCCTTCGGATTCGTAAAAACCCTTGGCGTTCATGGGACGGGCATCCATCAGATCCAGCGGCGCATCACAGCCCGCCCGCGCCAAGACGCCGGCCAGGGCCGAGGTTCCCGAACGGTGCATGCCCATGACCAGAACCGCCTGGCGGGAGGTCGGCAAGGTCCGATTCGTGGCGCTGTCGCTCATGAGGGTTGTCCCAATTCGTTCTGAGCACATAAACGGGGTAACGCCCTCATGCCAACCCGCCCCGCACCGTGGTGTGATCTTCATTCCGGGGGCGACGGATCGGCCCGCCTGTCCGCTCCGCCGGGAATCAGGGCGTAGACGGGTCCGGATGTCCGGGGAAACGGCGCATGGGCCAGCGTTCGGCAGGCCGGCGTGGCCGAAGGGGGCGCCGCCGTGATCAGGCGGCCGTCGAAACCTGCTTGTGATGGCGGATCCAGTTCCAGCTGTCGCGCAACCCTTCCTCAAGCGGGATGACGGGAGACCAGCCGGTCGCTTGGCGGATGCGGGTGATGTCCAGGATGATCCGGGGCACGTCAAAGCCACGGCCGGGCTTGTAGATGGGTTGCAGATCCTGTCCGGTGACCTTGGCCGTCAGGCTCACGATCTGATTGACCGAGGTGCCTTGCCCCGAACCGGCGTTGAAGAAGCCGCAGATCGGGGCCTCGACCGTCAGGGCCGCCAGCTCGGCCAGATCCTGCACGTGGATGAAGTCGCGCACGATGCTGCCGTCGCCCCAAACCTCGATCGGCTCGCCCTGGGAGATTTTCCACAGATAGGTGCCGATGATCCCCTGAAGCCCGGCCTGGCTCTGGCGGGGGCCATAGGGGTTGGATGCGCGCAGGGCTATGTATTCCAACCCGTGCAGGTGCTGTTCCATGTGCAGGTAACGCTCGATGGCAAGCTTGACGATGCCATAGCTGCTGATCGGGTTCTGAGGGTGGTTCTCGGTGACTATATCGACTTGGGGGATGCCGTAGACCGTCCCCCCCGAGGACAGGAATACTAGCCGCTTGATGGCCCTGTCCCGCATCATCCGCAACAACCGGACCGTGCTGATCAGGTTGGTCTCGACATCGTAGATCGGGTTCAGGTTGGCTGTCGAGGGAACGGTTGTGCTGGCCGTGTGCACGACCGCGTCCACGTCCTGCAGCGCGGTTTCGAGACTGGCCTCGTCGCAGAAGCTTCCCATGAGGTATTCGACGCCGGGCAGCGGCAGGCGATACAGTTCCGGTCTCATGTCCAGCACCCGGACAAGGTAGCCGCGCGCCAGCAGCTTGTCGACAATATGCGAGCCGATGAAGCCACAGCCACCGATGACGAGAATCCTATTCATAGCGTAGTTAGCTCCTTTGCGAATGCGCGGATCGAGATGCTGGCACAACCGGGAGGATCGTCTCCCGTGCAGGATGAATCAGGATTTCCTTTACCCCAGATCGGCTGACCTGCAAAGGCGGCCGGGCCCGTTGGCAAAAAGGGTGGTTTTGTCCGGTTTTGGATGATCCGACAGGCAGGGTGCGGGGCCTGATCCGACTCATGACATATTGTGACTTTTGTCACGAGTTGTCGCCGCGTCGGCAACCGGGGTCTCACAGCCCTTCTACGCGCGGGTGCAGCTTCAAGGGCGGCAGCATTAAAGCCTGCAGTTCAGCCTCCGCGACCGTAACCGGCCGGAAATCCCACAGGTCAACACCGACATTGACCTGCTCGCGCGCGCCACGCCAGTTGGTGTGGACGTGACCGAACAGGTGAATGGCCCCGTCACGGACCCGGTTCCAAGTCACGAGCGGATAGTGCAGAGCACGAAGCTGCGGCCCTCTGCTTCGATCTCGACCAGGTCATGCACCGACGCCCAGGGCAGCTGCTGTTTGATCCATTCACTGTCGTAGTTGCCGCAGACCAAGTGCTTTCGCCCAGGCAGCTGGCCAAACATTGCGGCAGCATGCACTCGCTCTGCCTTCGTGTCGCAGCAGGCAAAGTCACCAATGATCCAGAAGTCATCATTGGCACCAATCGATCGGGTGCTAGCCAGGATTGCTGCATCCATCTCTCTCTCGTGGACACAAAGGGGCGCGAGAAGAAGCATCGGACGGAGTCGTCCCCAAGGTGAGTATCGGCGGTGAAGTAGTGAGCCATCACAGACCTTTCACAAGCGTCTGCTTGGCCTCCTTCAGCCAATCTTCTGTCTCTCCTCGCTTCATCTGCTGACTTATCCGAGCGTAGCCTCCAGCTTGATAGATAAATCCTACTAGAAGTTCTGCTGGCACGTCGTGCATGCGAGCGTACAAGAGTTCCGTCGCAAACTTCGAGCGGTCTCCGCGCGTGAGGCAACCATCGTCGCCAAACACCAGAAGAAAGCCCCAAAAGAATGGGTTTTCCTCAATGGGCGGGGCCTTTGGCACTTCGCCTCGTTCTTTCTGAACAAGGCGTTTAAGGGTTGAATATTGATTTTTGCTGAGCGCAGGGGCTTGGACGAGTTCGTAAACTGCTCGTTTCAGATAGCTGTGGGCTGCGGCGTACGGAGGAGAAGTAGCCCGACTCCTATGCCGACGATCCCACTCATCGAACATCCTTGTCGCTTGATCGAGGATATTTTTACTGCTCTGTTTCATGATTCTTCCCAAAGAAGTCTAAGGTGACATGCGCACTGAAGGAGAACAGCAGACTGATTCTTCTGCAAGCATCATAGGCGACAAGGCTTGTTCCGCTACGATGCTTTGCAAAGCATCGTAGTAACCCGTTCAAGTGACGGAAATGCTGCTTTCGAAAGTAGCAAGAAAGTTGCCTCTGAAGGTGGCAAGAATGATGCGTTCGAAAGCGTCGTCGGGCGTTCCCGCTGAACGATTACGATTCCCCGGAGAGAATCAAAAAAGATGCTTTATCGGGGTCGGTATCGAGTGCGTTCGCTGTTCAGGAAGGCGGGGACTTGATGCGTCTACAGCAATCGGCTTGAATTTTTTCAAGTCATCGCGAAGCGCGCGCCACGCGCGGCAAACGCGACTTCTTCAGCACGGGTGTCCTGCGTCAGGTCCCCGCCCATCGCCTGTCCCTTGCTCAGGGGGGCATCGACGGCGGCCCGCACAGCCGCGCGATCGTTCACGATCAGGTCCAGCAGAAACGCATCGGGATGGATCTCCCGCAGGCCGAGCGAGGTCATCATCCGCTGCGGGAAGGCGCGCAGGTGGCGGTGACAATCAGCGTTGCGCGACCGTCCAGCGCGGCCTCGACCACATGGCGCTCGGCAGGGTCGGGGTAATCGAGGTCGATGGCCGCCTGCCCGTCGTCCGGTGCCTCGGCATTCAGAAAGCGCGTCTTCAGCAGCGCGATCTCGGCACCGGCAATCTCGTCTTGGTCGGGTCCGAGCCGCGCGGCGCCATCGGCAGGATGCGCGCGGACCACAGCGGCTGGAAGAGACCACGCGCCGCAAGATCGGCCAGGATCGTCGGATAGAGGACGTTGGCATAGACCAAGCGTTGCAGACGCGGCTACTCGGTTGGAGAGCCGAGGTCACCACAGCCCACCAACCCAGGTACCATTAACATGCGGGTATATAGCCAGGGTATTCAGCTACATACTGGCTTATGCTAGCACCAGTATTCCCTCCCGATCTGAGCCTTGCGTTGGTCTGATCGATAGCCTGACAACCAGTCAGCTAGCTCGTTCTCTTCCGAGATGGAAAGCCGGGTTTTCTGAGTGGTTGTGCCGTTACGAAGCTGGGCTGTCTCGCGGCTCACGAATGTCGGCTTGGACATATAGTCGAGCCAGCCTTTCAGATCGTGGATCTTGTCCACGACAAGGGCGTAGCCGCGGGACTCCTTCTGGTTCTCTCGGAAGGACTTCGCCAGCTTTTTCTTCTCCTTCTCGGCGAGGCCGACGACAACACCGTGGAAGTGGATCTGCCAGTGATCCTTCACCTTCGCGCCACAGTTGAGGCTGATATCCATCCAGAGGAAAACCTTGGCCTTTGGCGCATGTTTCCGAATGGCGCGAAGCACCTGCCTTCTTATTCCCACGAGATCTGCCTCGGACAGTTTTCCACGCGGCATACGACCTGAACTCGGTATGATGGTAATGGCCTGCATACAGCTGCCGGCTGCTACCGCCTCTGCCTGCCTACGCAGAGCCATGGGGAGGAACTCTTCAATAAACTTTTCCTGGCTGCTGACCCGGCAACAATTGCACGACAGTAATCGGCAGGGGCTCCGGGGTGTGCAAAGCTTTTTGGGCTTCCATCCCTTCTGGCCTTGTTCACGCCTCTTCCTAAGGAGGCGGTCACGTTTGATTGCACGGTTGAACGCTTTCGATGCTGACTTTGAGGTCATCAGAGCTTTCCTTGTAAAGCGCAGAACTCTTGCCCTGCCCCAAGCCTTTACAAGTTCGCTCTCCGCTTTCTTCGGTTCGCCAAAGTTACTGATCAGGGTTGATCAGGACTCTTCTGTGAGTGGCAAGATCTAGGGCAGCAGGCTGGACTGTGCAGCTACCTCTGAGAATTATGCCGCAGGCAATTCTGGTGTTCATCCTCTGATGGAGACAGTCCTTCATAGCGTGCCGGGGACAACAATTAGCACGCCTCCGGCACTCACCTGGTGCCGACGCTTTGACTTCGAGATCCCTAGGCTGTCGCGCGCAATCCACTGCAACATGCTGCTGTCAAACAGCCTGTAGCGATCTGCCGTGGCACCGACAATGACGCTGTAGTGATCATAGGCTTTCTCGAATGCAATGATGACAGGCGCGCCACGATGAAGGGCATTGTCGATTGTGTTCAGCAGCGCTGCACGCTTCCATGGCCTTGGCGCCGGGCGCTTGATGCTGACGTTACCCCCTGACACCTGGTTGGCCCTTGCCGCTAGGTGCACAGCCAGCCGGTGCAGCATCGCAGGAGACATGCCATCGCCACCGTATCGGTGCAGTTCGGACCGGCGGTTCAGATAGGTAAGGCCCGTGACGAACAACCCCTGCGCCTCTCGTCTGGTCATGCCTCGGCCAGGAGCGCGGATCACATGCAGGGCGTTCACGATAGCGTAAAGCCCGCAGAGGCTGTCCAAGTCGCCTTGTTGGTAAGGGGCGCAATGCCGCGCCCCTTCGAGGTGAACCGAACACATTGGTCAGTATTCGCTCGCCAGCATGACGGTCAGGACGCGTGTGGTGACGGCAGGATCGGTTGGATCGGGAGAACCGTAGGTGAAGCCTCGGTCATAGTAGTCGATCTTCCAGAAGACCGTCTCACCCGCAACTGACAGGCTGCCAAAGTCATGCTCCCCATGCGGGTCATTATCGGGGGTGAAGGCGTCATAGGTGATGAGGCCGTGCAGAAGCAGCTTCAAAGCCGCCGGGTCGAACTGCTGGATCCCTGACGTGAGAACCAAGCGCCCGCCGAACAGGCTGCGTCGAAAAGCATCGTTCAAGGCGCGTATGCGCTTCGTTCGAGAAGTTGCGGTATTTCGGGCAGAGTCGTGCCGTTCGCTGTGAGCCAT
>NZ_JBVMWB010000006.1:0-94121 GCF_055635455.1 Paracoccus sp. KKT209 | reverse complement strand
GTAGCCGATAAGCACCGCGCACCCCGCAAGAAAAGACTGCGCATACCCTGCAAGGTGTCATTGATTTTCGCAACGGGTTTTCTTGTGCCATGGGGTCTTGGTCGAGCCGGGCACAGGGATCGCAAGAAAACCGACCGTTTCCGTGACGTTGCTGTGACCTCCAGCGCTACTTGGTGCGACTTATCCAGCGCTAAATGACGGAGAGGTTTCGCCAAAACAGCGAAGCAGACCCTCGCGCGTGATGCAGCATATGACCCCTCTGAGCCCATAGCCGCCGGTCGAAATGCTCCACTGCCAGTGCTATGGGTGGGCATCATAGCAAAGTGGCCAGCCCCGCCCTCTCAGCCCAAAGACTGGACCCAGACATGACCGAACTTGAGAAAGCCGCAGCCGGCCTGCTCTACGACGCCAACTTCGACCCCGACGTGCTTGAGAAGCGCCTTGTCGCCAAGCGCATCCTGCATGAGCTGAACGGGCTGCACCCTGACGAGGCTGATCGGCGGGATGCCCTCCTCCGGGGCCTCTTGGGAAAGGCTGGAGAGCATATGACGTTCGACGGCCATTTTCACTGTGACTACGGGTTCAATATCGAGCTTGGCGAGGACTTCTATGCAAACGTCAATCTGGTGATCCTGGACGGCGCCAAAGTGACCATCGGCAGGAACTGCTTCATCGCTCCCAACGTGGGGATCTACACTGCGGGTCACCCCCTGGACGCCCAACGGCGGAACCGAGGGCTGGAATATGCGCGTCCCGTGACGATTGGAGACGATGTCTGGATCGGCGCCGGGGTGTCGATCCTGCCCGGCGCTGTGATCGGGTCGGGCGCGGTTATCGCTGCGGGCTCGGTTGTCCGCGGCACGATCCCAGAGCGCGTGATTTGCGGCGGCAACCCTGCCCGCGTCATTCGCGAGATCGGAGAGCAGGACGCGTTGCGGTATCGCTGATCCGATCGAAGAACCGTGACTAGCCCCTATCCAGCCAACATGCTTTCCATTGGAAACCTCTAGCGCAGCAAGGTCCAAGATGACTGATCTCAAATGGCTGAACCCACCCGAGAACGTAACACAGGACGGTGATGTGCTCAGGGTCACCACCGGTGACAAAACCGACTTCTGGCGCGGGACATTCTACGGCTTCTATCGCGACAACGGCCATTTCCTCTACCAGCGCGTGGAGGGTGACTTCACGGCAGAGGTAAGTGTGGGTGGCGACTACAGGGTGCTCTATGATCAGGCAGGGCTCATGATCCGGCTTAGCGAAAGCCACTGGATCAAGGCGGGCATCGAACACACGGACGGAAAGAACTATTTCTCGGTCGTCGTGACCAACAACATGTCGGACTGGTCCCTTGTCGAGGTTCCTGGCGCCACGACCGATGTCCGCATTCGTCTGACACGCCATGCCGAAGCCATCCGGGTTCAGTATTACAATCCGCTGGAAGAGACGTTCGTCCCTGTTCGGCTGGCTTACTTTCCGCCGACCGTCGCGGTCGATGTTGGGATGATGTGCTGTTCGCCGCAGCGTTCCGGCTTCGAAGCCACCTTTAAAGGCTTCCGTGTCGGAGAGGCTATTTCACGCGACTTGCACGCTTGACCGTCGTAGATGGCCGCCAGGTTGAACGCTTCAAGCAAGCACTTCTGCGATGTGTCGGGACGAGGATCGCGCATCAGACCAATGACCGGTTTGTCCCGCAAAGCAGACTGTTGATCGCCATCCTAGTCCGTCTGCTTTGCGGGACAGAACGGACGTTAAGCTGACAGGAGAGCAGTGATGAAATCTGTTTTTCCCGGCGCGTAGTCCTGCCTTGCCCCGCCCAGCAAGCTGGTCTTGATGCTCATGTATTCATCGCGGGCTTGTGGGTTTCGGCGCAGAGCGTCCCGAAATGCGATCTGTTTAATCATCCTATCGTCGTTCGGTGCGTAGAGATGCAGGTTATGGGTTCTTACGCCCATGCCATCCTCACGAATGAAATGACGACCGCTCCTTTCCCCCCTATCGGCATAGCCTAGAGCTTCAAGAGCATCCGCAACTCTCGGTTCGTCCTCTGTCTTGGCAACCAGCGCAATATCCAGGATCGGTTTTGCCGCAAGCCCTTCGACGGAGGTACTGCCGATATGATGGATCTGTATGTCGAGATCGGCTGGCACAGACCGCTCGATACGCACAGCCTCCTGCTGATAGAGTTCCGGCCATTCGGGCCGGTAAGACATCAGCCTTAATGTGCCGTCGCGCAGTCCAAGCGGCTTCTCGTGGGCGTCATCATTCATGGCAGTACCTCATGAGCACAAACGGTCAAAGAGGTACCACAGATGGAGCTTTTAGGTCAGCTCTATTTGCGCTGTTTGTTCTGATGCTGCGGCGCCGACATGGGGCAGCTATGCGGGACCGAGCTGTCCTTGCACCTCTGCCATTCCTGACTTCTTATCCGGCAAGACAGGGGGGACAGGAACATGAAACTTTGGCCGGACATCTCGGATGAGGGAGACTTCGAGCGATGGAGGTCCGTCTCAAACCGTTGGTTGCCCGTCGTCATCGAGATTGCGCAAAGGGCAAATGTGGATGCCGTCTCGCCTACATCATTCAAGACCGGCACCAACCTCGTCGTAGACCTAAACGGCGCCGCCATCTTGAAGATTTTCCCGCCGATCTACTCTACACAGTTTGCAGTTGAACGTATTGCGCTGCGCCAGCTCGATGGCCGTTTGTCCGTTCCAATACCTCGGATACTGGCGGAAGGGGAGGCCAGTGGATGGTCATGGCTGATCATCACCAAGCTGCCCGGAACAGTAGGCTCCGAGGTCTGGCCGGTGCTATCCGAACAAGAACGCCTCGCCATTCTAGGCGATATCGGGCGCACAATTGCAGAGGTCCAGGCCGTCGATCCCGCAGAGTTGCTTGAGATGCAGCCGGCTTGGCCGGACTTCATCAAGCGTCAGGCAGAAGGCTGTATCGAGCGGCATAGACGTCAGGGCTTGGATGCGTCCCTGTTAGCCGATCTGCCAGCCCTTCTACTCTCTGCACCTTCAGTGCTGCCCGCGGATGTGCAGCCTGTTATCCTGACTGGGGAATGGATTCCGGAAAACCTGCTTCTGACAAAAACGTCCGATGGCTGGAAGCTGGCCGCGGTCATCGACTTCGGCGATGTGATGACAGGCTGGCGTGAATACGATCTCTTAGGCCCGAGCACCTTCATGTGCGTCGGCGTCCCCGACCGCCTCCGCGCATTCCTGGAAGGCTATGGTTTGCCCGCAGAGGACTATGACGATACGATGCGCCGACGCTTGATGACCCTGATGATGCTCCACGGGGCTAGTGACATGCGGGGCATAGCTATCGCTGATTGGCAGTCTTCCGTCAGAAAGCTGGAGGATCTTGAGGACCTCATCTGGCCCAAGACGCTGTAAGCACCAACACTCATGACTGGCAGGTTTGGGCTCTTCACGTCGATGCTACGCCGACCTATGACTGTCCGCTTTTGTCAAACTGGCAGGCACCAGGGACAGACTGCCTGACAGAAAAGGCAAAGCTATGCGCCACAGTACAGGCCCCTGCCTTGCAAAAGACAGACTATCGGGCTGGACGCGATATGTCTGACAGCGCCAAAGCCGCCTGTTGACCACAGCGCCAGGCGCAGCCTCCAGCATCAAGACAGGTCTGCCGGGAAGCAGGTGCGTCAACCGAAACAAGTTTGATGCGTTCGCCCCTGATCTTGATGGTGTCACTGTCCATTACGCTTGCTTGGCCTGAAATGCTGTTTGCAGATACCGGCCCTGATATGGTGCAGCACAAGCTAAAGGCCGCAAGGAAGCTTCTGTAGAAACGCATCACGTCGTGAAACGGTCCTGTATTGGCTCGCTGCCGCATTGTGCTGTTATTCACAGCCACTACAACCGCTCCGCCAGAACTGCGGTTTGATCTAAGGGTGCTGCATCCGCTCACCGGCTTGATATATTCTGGCTGGAACTGGCGTATGCGTGCGTTAGGGTCCCAATGTGCGGTGTCATCATTGCATTTGAGCATAAGAGAAAGAGGTAGATTGGGATTCAGTCCGCTTGGCGGACTCGCGTAAATCTATGGCCCTGCCCATCAGTGCGAGAGCCTTCGCAAGAGCTGAGTCCTCGATCTTGAATGCTGCCAGTCCAGCCAGGTCGAGGGTCTCGACATGCTCTGCTTCCACTGCGACGCGGTCCTCGCGCGCTGCCTGGTCGTCATCCGGCGCTGCCGGCCGACCAGCCCACCGCCCGAGAAGCGCAAGGGCGCGCTTAGGGGCGGACAAGCGATAAGCATTGCTGACCTGCCGGACCTGCGGTCCCCGGCCCTCGTTCAGGGCAGGCTCAAAGCGGCGCAGCCAGTCCAGAAAGCCATGATCGCGCAGTGCCTTTAGTGCCCGCACAACCGCGTCTCGCGACCGGCAAAGTTTTTCGGTGATGTAGTCCAGCGACGGGTCCAGTCGGCCCGACTTGAAGTTCACCAAATTCGCGAACAGCGCTAAAACTTCCAAAGCGATCCCGCCGAGGGGGCCGTTCCGTTTGCCGCGTTCCTTCTTTGCACGGTCATAGTATCGGGCCGCCATCAGGACCTTCTGCACGTCCTGGCGTGACGTCCCGCGCCAGAATGACGCCTCGCATGATCCCTTACGGCGCGAATTGCCATGGATAGGCTTGCGATCGGCCGCACTGCCATCGGCACGCGCGCCATCAATAACGCCGTTGATGCGTTTGAAAAAACTGCCGCGTTCTGCGGCCTCGTTGATACTCATCTGCTGCTCCTCGATCAAGAAGCGCGGTGTCCGCAGGCATGCCTCATCCGTTCGCACAGATGCGTTTTTCGCTCTTGATTTTCGGGAGTGGGAGGATAACTATAGCAGGTGAAAACTAGCTGCTAATTCAGGACGCCAATCCTGAGTTTTTCCCAAGCCCCCTCGTGCGGACCCCCGCGCGGGGGGTTTTTCGTTAAGGGTGATCACGACTTAATCCATGATGGGTACTCCTGTAACATATTGGACAGAAGCAGATCAGCGCTGCTAAGCTGTTCCAAAACACGAAATTCACGCCGCTCAGGCAGGGCAATCGCAGCCCAGTTTCCACATGCAAGAGCCCGATAACGTGTGGAGCGTGACGTAGGTGGTCGCTGAATGGGGTCATTAGTTTCAGTCGAACTAATGTTCACAGCTGTGAACTCGCCCTCATTGATCCGCGTTTTGCGTTTTGATGCGCCGCTAGAGGCGCCGCACTTATTCTCACGCATCTTGCTTCCACCGATCATGAAGTTCAGAGACAATACTCTGAGCTTGATCCGCGAGCCAAAGGGCGAAGCCGTCGTCAACGTTCGTTAAGTCCAGGCGAATGGCACCATCCGTCCTTTTCGCGGATCCGGCAGGCTTGCCGTCAATGGTCAACGCCACTGCTTTGTTAACATGTGGCCGTTCACGTTTTTGGCTGATCTGCCGTTTGACATGTTTTGAAACTGCTTCAAACGCTACAACAGAGGCATCCATGGCGGGAACCTCGTCGTTCATTTCACCAGCTTCAAACGCCCCTTGGCTGCGTGCACTTTTAGCGATGGAGCACAGCAAGCCCTGGTCGGAGCCTGCCGCCGACATATCTTTCGCTAGGGCTTCCCAACGGGGTCTGCCAACACCATGAGCCGGTCCTATGGCGCGGGCGAGAGTAGGATCAATTGCTTTTGCCAAAGCAATGGCCATCGAAACTGCCGAACGGGTCACATTCAGTACTTCGGCAATTTGTGTTTGATTACCAAACTGACTGTTAAGTAGCTCATGGGCAAACAAGGCTCGCTCAATATAGCTAAGGTCACGCCGTCCGGTATTCTCAGAAACCTGAGCCTTCAGCGCTGCCGTGTCATCGAGATTTGCAATGAGCGCCCTAATCCTTCTGGTTCGCTCTGAGCCTTTGATGGCCTCAAGGCGGCGGCGGCCATAAACCAGAAGGTATCTGTCCGCTTCACTTGGATGTCGACGCACAAGAATCGGGACAGTCTGACCGTTTTGCTCGATAGAGGTTCGAAGATCCTGAACATCATTGGGGTCTAATCTATCTGCGAAACGATCATCATCAATTTGCGCTGGATCAAGATCCCATACGTTGTGAGCATCAACCGCATCACGCGCCGATCTAAGCGCTCGATTACTTGACATCATGGTTCCAGCGGGCGGTGCGGTACCTGCTCCTGAGAGATTGTCCAGCATCGACATGCGCCGTTTCTTGCTATCTGCCATTACCGCCCCCACGTTTTCTGAATTAGCTGCGAGATCTCATCATTGACTGCATTCAGACTTTCGATTGCTCTGTCGTAAGTGGACCTCGTAAATGCGCTCCTCTCGACTTCATAAAGTGTTTGCTTCGTCAATCCGGCATCAGAAATGGCAGTGGATTTAAGCATCGGGGCGTTGAGAACTTTGTCCGAGTACATGGTGCGCAGAAAAGCGACTATGCGGTTTTGCGGAGAATCTGTTGGCTCATAGCGGGTCAAAAGATACCGCATCCAGTCATGGGACATATCCGCACCACTGTCTGCAATGACATCCATTAAGTCTGCAGTCATGCGAAGGAACTGGCTCATGGACATCACGTCAAGCATTTCCGGGTGGATTGTGACTAAGACACCCGTTGCGGCTGACAATGCAGACATCGTGAGGAAGCCTAACTGGGGCGGACAGTCGATTACGACAACGTCGTACCTGTCATCAACTTTGGCCAATGCCTCCTTCACGCGAAAGAAAAACAATCCTGCACTACCGCGCGAAAGTGCTCGTGGAGTTTCATGCTCGAACTCCATCAGCTCCAAGTTGCCAGGTATAAGATCCAAATTCGGGATGTATGTCGGCCTGATTACTTCTGTTATTGGAACGGGCGCATCATACCGAATGGCATCATAGAGAGTGCCGCCGTTAGGTAGATCAAACTCAGGCTGAACACCGTGAAGAGCTGTCAACGATGCTTGAGGATCAAGGTCAATTGCCAGAACACGATAACCCTTGAGCGCCAGTCGTTGGGCAAGGTGAGCAGCAGATGTGGTCTTTCCAGAGCCACCTTTGAAGTTCATAACCCCGATGATCTGCAAATGGTCGCCCGAACGGCGGCCAGGTAGATAGTCGCCAGGCTTCCGCGCAGTTTTCTCCAGCAAAACTCTCAAGCACTGAATATCGTCGGCAGAGTACTGTCGTCTATTACCCGATGTAACCTCTGGGGAAGGTCCCTTGCCGTCTAGATGAAGCTTGCGTAAATATGAGTCATTCACGCCGAGCAAAGCCGCGGCTTCACCTGACGTAAATTTACGCATTGTTTTGGATGCATCGGGTGGGAACAAACTTTCCCGCTGCGAGTGAAGCTGAGATGCGAGAAGTTCCGAGTGGCCCCGAATTACAGCATTCAGGTCTTCCTGAGTGTTAGCCCTAGTCACTATCGTCACTGCCCCAAACTCGGTCACGGATTTTGGCGTTTGATCGCCCTTTTCCGTGACTATTGCCAATCAAGTCGGATTCGCGCAAGCGATTTGTCGTCGGGCAAGACTTAGACGGACAAAGAGCCGTAGATCAGTGTGGTGCTGATGGAGAACGCATCCCCAGCTTCTCAGCCCGTGCCAGCAGCATCTTGACCGACGAGGGCTGCCACGTTGTCCGCCCGCGGGGGGTGCGCTCACGCATCGCCTCCAGGCGATCGCAGATGGCCTGGAGGGTGATCTGGGGATCAGCCCCCTTTATCGCAGCCACGATCGCCGGCAGACGGTCGTCGCCTACGCGTCGGGCGGCACGCCCGAGGACCCCCTCGGGCAGGAAGCCGTCCCGAATGTAGGCCCGCACAGCCCTCAGGAGCCGCGGCTGCGTCCATTGTCGGTTCTGGGGCAGAGATGCATTGACGATCCGCAGGACATCCTCCCAGGCCATGTGTGGGCGCAGCCTGCGGACATGGGGAACCCAGTCCCCTGCGGTCTGGGCGACGCGCTCCATGTAGCCATCATACCGCGCTAGGCGTACCTTGCGAAGCGCCTCCGGGTTTCGGGCACGGAGCCCGGGATTTCCGCCGATCCGCCCTTCAAGACGTGCGCTGGCCAGTCCCGCCTTGGTGCGCTCGCGGATCAAGGCCCGCTCGAACTCGGCCGCAGCTCCCAGCACCTGAAGCGTGAACTTGCCTTGGGGCGATGCCGTATCGATCGGATCCTCGATCGAGCGAAAGAACGCGCTTTTTGCTTCGAGCTGCTCGATGATCTCAAGCAGATGCGAGAGGGACCGGGCCAGTCGGTCGATCCGAACGACGACCAGCGTGTCTCCCTTACGGATACCGTCCAGGACGCTCGTCAGGACGGGACGGGCGCGATTGCCACCAGACCCATGCTCCTCGCGGATGACCGAGCAACCTGCGGCTCTCAGAGCTTGGGCCTGCGGCAGCAGTGTCTGATCGTCCGTAGAGACGCGGGCATAGCCAATCAGCGGCATGGAGGGCCATCTTTCATAACATGTAAACGTCAGTAAATGACCGTTTGTAAACAGATGCAACGCCCCATTCTGTGACGCTGCTCCGCAAAAAGCCCGGGGTTTTGACCCTGCGAGCACATCCAGAGAGCTAACCGAGGACATTGCGCGGACATGCTCCACATCGGCCGCTGACACCTCAAAATTAAACCCTTAGGTAAGATGCAAAAGATATGTATTCTGCACCTATGAAGACCCAAGGACCTATTCTACCTGGCTATTTTATCGACGCTCTTCCGGGTACCGAAGAGGTCGATGAGACATCGGAGGACGACCTGTGGTTTCTGCCCGGTCCGATCGACGACGCGCCTGACGACCTGCCGCCCGGGCCACGGGCTGAACCCCGTGATTTCAGGATCATCGATGACTGGCGGACCGCAGAGGCGGCCAGTGCAGCTCGTCTTGCCCGAGTTGCGGGCAGGCTCGGGGCACTGGACGATCGGCTGCGGCGTGGCCCGAAGGGCTGGCGGCACAGGCTGGCGCTGCTTGAGGCAGGTGATCTGAGCTGGTTTGCCGGTGACCGCATCGGGGCAGACCGGCTCGCACTGTGGATCTCGCTGCGCCTGTCTGGCGTGCAGGACGATACCGGTGCGCTCGCGGGTATCGGGTGGGCAGTGCGCCGGCTGACAGGCGGGCCCGGTCCGGAAGGGGACCTGTCCGCCTTTCTCGACCGCCGCGACCCGGAGAACATGGGGCCTGATGCGGAGCCCATCGCGGATCGCGCAGGCGGTTGGCTTGACCTGATGGCGCAAGCGGCGGCTCTGCACCCGATCACCCGCGCTTGCATGGGCTTTCACCTCTGGAGCCTTGCCGGGCTCGGGCAGCACGGCGATCAGATCGAAAAGGCGGTCACCGCCGCACGGATCGCGGCCAGCGACGGCAAGGGTGCGGTCTTTGCGCCTCTGGCCATGGGCGGGGCAGGGGGATTGCGTGCTGGCGGCCCGCCTGCATCCCGTCTGGCGCGGTGGCTCGACGGAATGGAAACAGCATGTCTGACCGCGATGCGCCATCTCGATGATATCGAGGCGTGGGCGGAGAGGGCCCAGGCCGCAATGACCCTGCTGTCGGGCCGCACGCCCCCGGCCTTGCGCGCCGTGCTCACCGAATGGCCGCTCGTCTCCGCCCCGATGGCTGAGGCCCTGACCGGCGCCAGTCGCGCGGCCGTTCAGCGTAACCTCGCCTGGATGGAGGAACAGGGTCTGATCCGGGAGCTGACCGGGCAGGGGCGGTATCGGATGTGGCGCGCGGCGATTTGACGTTGGCCGAGATGTGCGTCGCCTCTCAGGCTCCCGCTCCGCTACGCAGGCAGATCTCCGTCCGTACAGAGACTCGAAGGTGTGCCCTTGTGTCGCGTAGCTCTTAAATACGGTATACGAAACTCAATAAACTCAATGGAGCGGCTTTGCCATCAAAGGCGGTATCTTGCCGTTAAATTCGACATTCCTGCCATTAAAGCTGACACAAGGTGCGCGGAGTTGGACGGTTGGCAGCGATGGAAGGTGATGACGAAGACTGTGGCGATGCGTGGGATTAGACGCTGCTCGCTGCGGTTTACCGTATTATCGTGCGGAACAGGAGAAGACTTCCGCGAGCTGGCGCCTGACTATCATATTTAATGGTAACAAACGCCGCCCAATGCGTTGTGTGCCGGGGTTAAGGACAACGCGACACCTACCGATGCTTCGGATGCGAAGATCTGATTTGGTGCCTCGCCCGCCGGGTCTTACCGCTGCGGGCGGAGTGATCTGATGACCAAACTGCCGCGTTCCCACCTCAAAGGACCCTTCCCTACTTTGGTCAGGTCACCCCGTCCCGGATCAGGCCTGGCATGGCGGCTTGCTATGCCCCCTGAGCACTAAACCGTATGGAACTGGAATTATCGGTTAACTTTCCCTGTCAGTGGCACGATCCGGTGCTCCGAACAGCCGTGTCCCGACACCCACAGACTGTGCCAGCACCATGGTCAGATCTTCCTGCCCAAGATCGGGCCTTGCATGGCGGCTGAGAAAACAGAACATTCCAAAGACGCTGCCATCGGCCCGCCTGACCGGCACGGACAGATGGCTGCCGATCGGGATCATCTGCGTGATCGGCAAATCAGTCGCTATTGCGTGCTGACTGGTATCGGTGATCAAGCTGGGCAGACCGCCATCCAGGATGTGTTTGCAGTAGACTTCCCTCAGATCCATGCTCTGGCTCGGGCGGATCATCGCCTCGAGGCCAGGGGCACTGACCGCTCGAAATACCGCACGTTCCTGTACGAATTCGGAGAGATAGGCGACTTCCATCCCCAGTGTCTCGCGCACGGTATCAAGCGCATTTTGAATTGCAGCACTGTCGGCCGGGCTGGCAGAAAGAGCGGACTGTGGGGTGGACACTTGTGGCATGGCGATCCTCGAGATGAATGTTACAAGTCCATCATATGTGAAGCGCGCAACTTCATCGTACGCAAAGCATGACGCATTCTATGTATCAAGAGACACGTCGCCACGGGGGCGTATTGTGACGGATAACAAGTTTCAGGCAGCAATCTTGCGTCCCGCCATCACGCCCAAGTGCAATGCTTCATCACAAAGGCATGATGAACAGGATGTGTCTGGCAGTGTCAGGCCGCCGATATGGGGCATTGAGGCATAGCAGATCGTCTGTTCGCATAGGGGCTCGACAGCCTTCTTCCGAAATTTGCTGAGCCCGCACTGCCAATGGGTAATTGGAATTGGCTCAGGACAGCGACCAACTCGCTGGAGTACTGCCGAAGAGTACCGGCCGTTGTAGTCTTCTGCTCTGCCACGGCGGCTTTGTGGTGGGTCACCTCATCAAGGAGGGTCACGCCGGCACTGATCTCCTCCAGACCGATGAGCAACTCCCCGGAAATGGCAAAGTGACGAAGGCTAAGAACTGACGCCTACTGGTCTTCAAGGACGAGGATATCGGAACAGCTGACTGTTGGCAGGGTGCCACATGGGCCGGTTTTGTCGTATGGCGGAGCTGACCTGCGACTGTTTTCTAGCCTGTGCTTCCAGTCGGGCTGGCGCTTGAGGCCCGCGCTGCGGCATGGCGCACAGGTGCTAGCGTAGATCTCCTGTTCGAAGGTAGCGTCACCGACCGTCAAACGATCGCCAATAAAGGCTAAACCCTCACTTCTGGCTGCGTTGCTCATGCAGCCAGTGCAAGGGCCCCTGCGTAAGTCTGGGTCAGGCTAAGCCTTTTCATCCCGCCTCAGAAGATGTTTCACCAGCGCCATAATGGCCAGCGTGAGTACCACCACCACGAGCAGCATGAACAGCCCGCATGCCAGCATCATCGTTCCCATTACCGGACCCTCCATCATTCCCACGCACTCACTAGCTGTAGTAAAAGGAGATGCCCCATTCGCGGAATGCCTTACGCTGACACAATCGGATTCTGCGTTTTTCTAATTAATGATACGAGTTATTTTCGGGACCGCGTAACGAGGGTCTTCATGATAGTCGATGATATTGGCAAAACGACCATCGGCATCAAACAAAAACACGCCTGCAGTGTGATCCATCGTGTAATCGCCCTCCTCTGCGGACACTTTTCTGTATGTGGCCCGAAATCCTTCCGCAGCAGCCTTGATCTGGGGCAGGGGGCCCGTCAGCCCCGTTATGCGGGGATCGAAATTCGACAGGTAATCGCCTAGGATTTCCGGAGTGTCGCGTTCCGGATCTACTGAAATCAGAACCGTATTCATCTGGTCCGCTTGGGGCCCGAGGGCCTCAAGCCAGCCGGAGATGTCACTGAGCGTGGTGGGGCAAATATCCGGACACCAGGTGAAACCGAAGAACACCATTGTCGGGCGACCCAGCCAATCCTGCGGCTCGACCGTCTTTCCATCCTGATCCATCAGCTTGAATGACATGCGATCGATCGAGAGGGGCAGAACGCCCGCAGTGTCCTGTGCCCGATCACGCGTTTGCCACCAGCCAACAGACAGCATGAACACCACCGCAGCCCCAGCCATGGCAACTCCGCGCAGCAGGGTTGCTGACCTCATTCGTCGGGTGATTTGCAGGTCGGCGCGCTTGCGCCGATATTCTGGACGGTGACGGGAATGGTCACCTCACCGGCATCGCGAAACGTCAGTGTCACTGGGAAGGTCTCGCCCTCTTCCAGAACTTGGGTCAAATCCATCAGCATGGCGTGATAGCCCCCTGGTTCCAGTGCGACCTGGCCCCCTGCGGGGACCGGAACCTCCATCGCATGGGGCATCGAGGCGATCCCGTCGGTCATGACCGTCTGGTGCAGCATGGGCATATCTGCTGCAGGTGTGGTGATGGACATCAGTGCGTCATCTGAAGTGCCGGAATTGCGGATGGTCAGATAGACCACGCCGGGCCGCGCTGTACCAATGGAGGCACGGGACCAGGCCTGAGAGACCTCCAACGAACCGGTTGTCACGGTTTCGCAGGCCAAAGCAGGGCCCGCAGCGGCGATCAGAGCGAGGGTGGCAAAGATGCGTTTCATGACTTCACAATCTGGCTTTGAGTTCAGCGAGGATTTCGGAGGCGGGCGTGCCATAGGTAAACTGGCCAAGCCAGTCACCTTCAGGACTGATCAGGTAAAGGGCAGGGCTGTGGGAAATGGCATATCCATCAGGCGCGTCCGCGTTGTCTTCACGCTCGTAATAGATGCGAAAGCTGTCCGCCGCAGCACGGGTTTGTGCCGCATCCCCGGCCAGGCCGAGAATGGAAGGGTGAAATGCCTCTGTATACTCGTCGAGGCCTAGCTCTCTGTCGCGCTCGGGGTCGATCGAAATAAAGAGCGGCTGCACGTCGTTGGACAGTTCGCCCAGATCGTCCATAACCTGAGCGACCTCGGCCAAGGTTGTCGGACAGATGTCGGGACAGTTCGTGAAACCGAAAAAGACCAGCAGATGCTTGCCCGGAAAATCGGCTTGGCTGCGCAACCGCCCATCGGCATCAGGAAGCGCGAAGATCGGACGAAACTCTGCCTGCTCGACGGAGGGTGATGACCGGTCGATGAAAACGACCGCAGCGCCAACGGCCATCAGCGCTACGGCAACCAATGCCCAAAGGCCCTTTTGAAGCTTGTTCAATCGCATGACACCTGCATCCGTTATTTCGTCATGCGGCCTAAAGCCTCTAGCCACATGAGCTTCAAGCTGGAAAGCTTTGCGTCACGCATTGGTGACACCATGATCAGGCCAGTACTGTGATCAGCAGATTCACGTTCAGTACGATGATGGTGATGGCGATCAACACGCACAGGGCGGTGAGCCATCGGGGCGAGACCATCGGACCCATCTTGGCCCGACTGGCCGTAAACATCACCAGGGGCACGATCGCGAAGGGCAGCTGGAATGACAGGACAACCTGACTGAGAATGAGCAGCTGACCCGTTCCTTCGCTTCCATAAATCAGGATCACCACTGTCGCGGGCAGGATCGCGAACCCCCTCGTGATCAGACGGCGCAACCAAGGTTGCAGCCTGAGTCTCACAAAGCCTTCCATGACGATCTGACCCGCCATGGTTGCGGTGACGGTCGAGTTCAGACCTGAACAGAGAAGTGCCAATCCAAACAGGATCGGGGCGATTTGCGACCCCAGCAAGGGTTCAAGAAGCAAGTGCGCCTTGTCGATTTCGGCGACATTCGTCTCTCCCACAGTATGAAAGGCCGCGGCCGCTAGGATCAGGATCGATGCGTTGATCGTTAAGGCAAACATCAGGGCAATCGTGGAATCCCAGGTTGCCAGACGAAGGGCTTCCCGCTTCGACGGCAGGTCCAACCCGTAGGCTCGGGTCTGTACGATGCCAGAATGCAGGTAGAGGTTGTGCGGCATGACGGTCGCCCCGATGATGCCGAGCGCCAGATACAACATGTCGGGATTGCCGATGATTTCCCGGCTTGGCGCAAAGCCTGCGATCACCGCACTCCATTCGGGATCGGCCTGCGCGATCAGAACCGCAAAGCAAGCGGTAATCGTCCCCAGCAAAGCGATGATGAAAGCCTCAACCCAACGAAAGCCTTTGTTCTGAAGCCACAGGATTAGAAAGACATCGGCTGCCGTGATGAAGATGCCAATTTCCAAAGGGATGCCGAACAGCAGGTTGAGGCCGATGGCGGTCCCGATCACCTCAGCCAGGTCGGTTGCGATGATGGCCAGTTCGGCAAAGATCCAGAGCGGTATGGACACCCACCGGGGATAGGCATCGCGACAAGCCTGCGCCAGGTCCCGCCCGGACGCGACGGCAAGGCGCGCACACAGCGATTGCAGCAGGATCGCCATGATGTTGGATAAGAGGGCGACGAACAGGAGAGTATAGCCAAACGCGGCACCGCCGGCCAAGGACGTCGCCCAGTTCCCAGGGTCCATGTATCCAACAGCAACCAGATAGCCCGGACCTATAAAGGATAGAAAGCGCCGGAAACGCGTCGTGCCGCCGCCAACGGCGATCGTGCGGAACACTTCCGACAGGGAGGGGGTGTCGCGCTCGTGGCGCCAGGCTCCGGGGGACATCGGCGCAACCTTCATTGAAAGGAAAAGTTAGCTGTGGCTAACAATCTACCCGTTGGCTTTACCCGTCAATCGATAAGTGCGACACTTGCAAGATGACCGCAGACAATCATGCCACCGCAACCGCCAGCGATACTGTGCACCCGGACAATCGGGCAGAGGCCTTCCATGGCGTCCGTGCTGCCCGGCGCAACGAGTTGGCCGAAGACTACGTCGAACTGATCGCAGAGCTGATCCATGAACAGGGTGAAGCCCGGCCGGTGGATATCGCCGCACGATTGGGGGTGCGCGCCCCGACGGTCACCAAGGCCCTGGATCGCCTGGCCCGTGAGGGGCTGATCACCCGCGAGCGATACAGGTCCGTCTTTCTGACAGAAGAAGGACGACGACTGGCATTGGAATGCCGCCGCCGCCATGCCATTGTGCTGCGGTTCCTGATCCGCCTCGGCCTGGATGCCGAGACGGCGGAACGAGATGCCGAAGGGATCGAGCATCACGTCAGTGAGCGCACACTGGCCTTGTTCGCGGCCTACGCCGATCGGGCCTAGGCCGCGCGGTCAGGATGCCTCCACGGCACTGCGCACATCCGCAAGCAGGCTGTCCATGCTGATATCCGTCATCTGGCGACCATTGAGAAAGAAGGTCGGTGTCTGGCGTACGCCGATCGCCGCGATATCGGCCGCGTCCTGATTGAGGATGCCGACGATATCGGGGGACAGACGGGCTGTCTGCGCCTTTTCCATATCCAGACCGGCCGCAGCCGCAATTTGCCATGCAAGGTCCATCCGCGGTGCGCCATGGACAGCCCATTCCGGCTGCCGTTCCAACAGCGCATCGAGGACAGGCTCGAACTTGTCCTGCATGCGCGCAGTCTCCAGGATGCGGACCGCCTCGTCGGACCCCTCGTGAAACACTGCGTAGCGCATCACGATGCGAACCTGATCGGGGAATTGTGCGCGAATGTCCTGAACGACCGGATGAAAGGCGCGGCAGGCCTCACAAGATGGATCGAAGAACTCGACCAGCGTGACCGGGGCGTCTTCTGGTCCAAAGCTGGGCGCGTGACCGCGGACCAGCATGTCCGTTTCCACAGCCGGGGCAGCAGCGGCCAGGGTATCCGCTTCGGCCTGACGATTGCGCGTCAGCACGAGCGCGCCGCCGGCAAAGGCGGCAATCCCGATGGCAGATGTTCCGATGAGTACGGTGCGGCGGTTCATGGGCGTTTTCCTTTCGACACGATGAGGCAGGCCAGAACGGCTGCAAAGGCGGCAAATGCAAGATAGGGGATGGGCAGGCTCAGGATTGTCTGCGCCTGGTCGGTGCAGGACGGGCCGTCCTTGGTGCAAGGCGCGATGCTCTGCGGGATCAGTCCCGCGTAAAGTCCCGAATGCCAGCCGGAAAGGACCAGCCCGGCCAGCGCCAGCGGCAATCCGTAGAGACGTGCCAGACCGTCACCGCGCCACAGCGAGACGGCCAGGACAGGCACTAGCGGAAACATGGCGATCCTTTGATACCAGCACAGGGTGCAGGGCATCTGCCCCAGTATCTCGCCGATGAACAGCGCGCCGAGCGTAGCGGCGAGTGCGACCAGAAAGGCGGTTGATATTGCGACATCAGTCCGGGACAGGCCCCGGGGTTCAGGTGCGGTCAAAAGAGAGTTCCTTCGAGCGGGAGGGACGGAGCATGGCTGTCAACACAAGCAAGGCGCCGAGGCTGATCGCGATGTCGGCCCCGTTAAAGGTCGGCCAGTGCCAATCACGCCAGTAGACATCCAGAAAATCGGTCACGGCACCTTGCCGCAGGCGGTCGATGATATTGCCCACAGCGCCACCCACGATCAGTGCGAGGCCTATGCCTTCGCGCCTCGTGTCCGCCCGGAAGGCCATTCCCGCAAAGATGATCGCCAGGGCACCTGTCAGGGCAACCATCAGCAAGGGACGACCTGCCATAAGGTCCGACATCATGCCGAAACTCGCCCCTTCGTTGAAACCAAGCGTCAGATTGAAGCCAGGAGAGACGGAATAAATTTCCCCGGGAGACAAGCTGCGCAGGACCGCGAGCTTGGTAATCTGATCGGCAGCCGCAGTAGCGACGATCATCGCCAGGATCAGAAACGTCTTCATTGCAGTGACCTTTCCCGGATGCCGATCCAGCGCGGAACGGACTGGCAATAGGTGTCGTAAGCAGGGCCTAGCGTCCGCCGCAATTCACGTTCTTCTGAGCGGACCTGAACAAGCGCCGAGGCTGCGAATAGCAGGACCCCCAAAATTGTCGGGATGGAGGGCACGACCAGAGCGGTTCCCAGCAGCAACATGAGCTGACCTACAAAAACCGGGTTGCGGCTGAAACCGAACAATCCACCCGTGACAAGTGCGCCGGTCGCGCCCTCGGCCACACCGATCCGCCATGACGCAGCCATCGACATCTGGGCGGCAAATGCCAGCATCGCGCCCAGGCTGGCCATGAACAGTCCCGCCAGACCGATCCACGCAGGATTTTGGAAAGCCCGCAGGGGATCCAGATCGCCCATGCTCGGCATGAGGCGCCATGCCGACGACCCAAGGAGGGCCAGAGCGAACGCAGCTCGGAAGCCTAGCGCTGCAAGACGGTCGCCGCCCGTGGCGTGACGGAACAACCAGACCGGACGATGCGCCTCCCGGGCATTGATCGCAGAGCCCCGGAAGAACAGGGCCAGATAGGCGCCAAGAAGAACCAGCGCTGCACTGCCCATTCCAGTCATCATCGCCTCAGCGCTTCTGTTCGGGATTGTAGCGCAAGAGGCGCAGGGCGTTCAGGGTCACCAGAACCGTCGCGCCCGTATCAGCCAGGATCGCGATCCACAGACCGGTTATGCCAAGAACGGTGGTGACCAAGAAAATAGCCTTTAACCCTAGCGCGATACTGACGTTCTGCCGGATATTAGCCATCGTGGCCCGCGCCAGCCGGATCTGGGCCGGAATGTCGGTCACCCTGTCGCGCAGGATGGCCGCATCGGCCGTCTCCAGCGCGACGTCCGTGCCGGAGCCCATCGCGACACCGATGCTGGCCTGTTTCAGGGCAGGAGCGTCATTGATGCCATCCCCGATCATCATGACGCCACCTTGAGCGTTCATGTCGCGAATGGCGGCCAGCTTGTCTTCAGGCATCATCTCGGCCTCGAAGCGGATATTGAGCCCTTCGGCGATGGCGGCAGCTGTGCGGGGGTTGTCGCCGGTCAGCATGATCGAGGAGATGCCCATTTCGGCCAGCTGGCGCACAGCCTCCGCCGCATCGCGCCGCAGTTCGTCACGCATGGCGATGAGACCGAGCGGGACACCTTTGCGATAGACGGCGACGGCGGTCTTGCCCTCATCCTCGAAGATGGTCGCCTGACGCAGGCCAAGACCGTCCAGGCCATCGTTCTCCGACGCATGCCGGGGTGAACTTACCCATGCCAGGGCATCTCCCACGGTCGCCTCGACCCCTCGTCCGGTCAGGGCGCGTGCATCGCGGGCGGGCAGGGGCGTGACGCCCGCCGTCTTGGCCCTGTCCAGGATCGCCACGGCAAGGGGATGGCTCGATCCGCTCTCGACGCCCGCGGCGACCTCCAGCAACTGCGCCTCAGTCGTGGTTCCCAACGTCACCAGGTCGGTGACCTGCGGACGTCCGTGGGTCAGCGTCCCGGTCTTGTCGAAGGCAACATGGGAAACCTTGGCCGCGGCCTCGATCACTGCGCCGCCCTTCATCAGCATTCCCCGGCGCGCGCCGGTGGACAGGCTCGATGCGATCGAGGCCGGAACCGAAATCACCAGCGCACAAGGGCAGCCGATCAGCAGGAGCGCCAGTCCACGATAAATCCAGGTATCCCATGACTGACCGAACATCAGCGGCGGGATCATGATGACAAGCGCCGAAACGGCGACGATGGCAGGCATGTACCACCGGCTGAACCGGTCGATGAAGCGTTCCGTGGGGGCGCGGGCTTCTTCCGCCTCCTCGACCAGCCGGATGATCCGGGAAATGGTGTTGTCCTCGGCCGCTTTCGTCACGGTGACCCGCAAGACCGCTTCCGTGTTGATCGAACCGGCAAAAACATTTTCGCCCGGGCCGCGGGTCCGGGGAATGCTCTCTCCGGTCACCGGGCTTTCATCGATCCCGGACGTGCCGTCTGAAATCTCTCCGTCTGCGGGGATCCGGTCGCCGGGACGGACCAGTACCGTCTGACCGATCGTCAGGCTAGACGCGGCAACCTCCCGGGTCACGCCGTCCACCTCCAAGAGCGCCGTTTTCGGGACCAGGTTCGCCAAGGCCCGGATGCCGTCTCTTGCTTTGCCTGCCGCAACACCCTCCAGGACCTCGCCTACGGCAAAGAGAAAGACCACCAAGGCAGCCTCTTCGGCGGCATTGATGAACAGCGCGCCCAATGCAGCGATGGTCATCAATCCCTCGATCGTGAAGATCTGACCCAACCGGGCAGCGACAAAAGCCCGACGCGCGACGGGGGCGACACCGATAAGGCAGGCCGCCACGAAGGCCCAGCTCCCGATCTGCGGGGCGATCAGCTCCATCGCCCAAGCCGCCGCCAACAAGAGCCCGGTCAGGATGACCAGCCTGCCCTTGCCAGTCTGGTACCATGCCTTGCCGCGGTCGGCAGGGTCGTCATGGACGTGACCGGGACTGCCGTGGCCGGAGTGGTCGGTCTTGGCCACAGCGGGGTGATCGGCGTGACTGTGGCCATGATGGCTCTCCGGCGCATTCCCCGGGATCACGAAATCCTTCTTTCCTGGCGCACGGGTCTGAATGCCGTATCCAAGGGCACGCACGGTTTTCTCGATCTTGTCCGTGTCGGTCAGGCGTTCATCAACGGTCAGGCGCAGGCGTTCGGACATGATGCCGATCTCCACATCCCTGACGCCAGGCAAGCGGGACACCGCGCCGCGCACCTTGGTCGCGCAGGAGGCGCAATCCATTCCGGACACCGTCCAGTCGCACAGGGTCATGCCGGGTTCATTCGTGATCGTCATCATTCTCTCCTCTGCAGAAAGCAGGGCCGTTGCCATCATCGATTCGGAGGTTTACTCCCTCTAGCAGCTATAGGTTCAAGGAGAATGTTCATGCTGACGATTGGAAAGCTGGGAACGTCGACGGGGGTCAAAGTGCCAACGATCCGCTACTACGAGCAAATCGGCCTGCTGCCCGAAGCCGAGCGCAGCGCCGGTAATCAGCGCCTTTATACGCACAAAGCCCATGAACGACTGGCGTTCATCCGACACGCCCGCGAGCTTGGCTTTTCCCTTGAGGCGATCCGCGACCTTCTGAGCCTGTCCGACGATCCCGATCAGCCCTGTGCGGCAGCCGACGCAATCGCCAAAGCGCAGCTTGCCGAGGTTGAAAGCCGTCTTGCCCGCCTGACGGCCCTGAAGACCGAACTTGAGCGCATGGTGGTCCAGTGCGCGGGTGACCGGATATCCGATTGTCGGGTCATCGAGGTCTTGGGCGATCATTCGCTGTGCGTTACGAACCACCCCACGATCGACGATGCCGGTCAGTGATTAGCTGGCGATGACAGAAACGGATGCTGGGAAGTAGAAGGCTCGGATGCAATCGGGATTAGATCAGAACTCCCGATCCCCTGACAAGACCGTGATCGAGGGGCATTTTATCTTGAACCTCTAGCTGCTTTAGGTCGCAGACACGCACGTGTCGATGACGAGAGGCGAGATACGGCATGAACCAACAAACGCTGCGACAATTCCAATGCTGACGGTCATTGCGGCTCTGATCGGTGGAGTGCGAGGGGTCCAGCGTGCGCGCGCCCTCGGCGGCACCCGACTGGACAGAGTTCAATATGCGGGTGGATACGCGATTGCTTTCGGCTTGGCCGGAACAATTGTCGGTGTCTGCATCGCCCGCCTTTTCGAACTGTAGACAACCTATCGATGCTGCGTGGGGAGCCTGCTCCCCAATGCCAGACCTTATTGCCTGACGGGAAACCAGACCTGATGATCTTGCAAGCCTTGCTGACTGCCGGCGCGATTGCCGTCACGACATCATCGCACGCCGAAACCCCGGCGGAACTGTCTCACCTCACCGAGGCAGTTGCCCCCATGTCGCGACATGAGGTCGTTCCGGGAGACACGTTGGATTCGATATTGTCGCATGCTGGTATCGGCGCACCTCTCCGGGCCGAGGCCGCACTGGCGATTTCAGATGTCTTCGACCTGTCGACCCTCAGCCCGGGGCAAATCCTCAGATGGAGTGTGTTTTCCGACGATCCCTCCCAACTTGCGCGTCTTTCGCTTCTGACCCAAGACGGAACGGACATCGTTCTGGATTTCACGAAACCCCTCGAAGCATCCTTGATCAAGACGGAGATCCTGCTTCGGGACCGCAGGGAAACTTTTATCCTGGACAGCTCTCTCTTTGAGGCGCTCGCCGCCCGCAACGCGCCCGAAAGTTTCGCAGTTGACCTGGCGGCGCTCCTGGCAGGCCAGATCGACTTTCGGGACCTTGAGGGAACCGAGCGTATCGCATTGATGTGGAGCGAAAGTATTCTGCCTGATGGAACAGTCGTGGGTGAACCGCAACTCGCCTATGCGCGGGTTGAAAAGAACACGGACATCTTCGAGCTCGTGACCGGCTCGGTTGAAGAGCCCTTCATCCTGTTTCGGAATGGTGCGCAGGTCCAGCAGTCCGCGCGGCCTGTCGCGGGAGCCCGGCTGTCTTCGGTCTTCGGCAAACGCCGGCACCCCGTGCTTGGCACGCAACGAATGCACACGGGGGTCGATTACGCCGCACGGACCGGAACGCCGGTCAGCGTCACCGGCGCAGGAACGGTCGTGTTTGCAGGAACCATGCGGGGATATGGTCGGACGATCGATGTCGATCATGGCGGGGGCGTCTTGACCCGCTATGCGCATCTTTCGCGTTTTGCCGCAGGGATCGCTCCAGGTGTCGAGCTGAACACCGGGGCCAGAATCGGTGACGTGGGCGCAACCGGCCTCGTCAGTGGACCTAACCTTCATTACGAAGTTCGCATCGACGGCAAGCCAACGGATCCCATCAAGAAAACACCGGCGCCCCGAACAGCGATCGCCAAACCGACTGACCGCGTCATGCTGACAGTTGCGCGTCTCTCCACCGGCTACTTTCTTCGCGACTACTCGGAAGCGGAGCTGATGGCATTCAAACATCTTCATCGGCCGGATCGAGAGGCATAAAATGATCAAACTGACACGACGCGCCATGATGATGGCAGCCGCAGCAAGCGGTCTGCCGTCTCTATCCTGGGCTGAAAGCCGCCCTGCCATCCATGTCGTGGAGGGCAGCGGCTGCGAATGCTGCAAACAGTGGACCAATTACCTGCGGGAGAACGGTTTTCAGGTAACGAGTGAAGAGCGGTTTGGCACCTTGCTGATGCAGCACAAGATCGATCTGGGCGTACCGATCGAACTGACATCCTGTCATACCGGCAGCGTTGATGGCTACTTCCTGGAAGGACATGTTCCTGCTGACGATATCCGGCGCTTGCTTCGAGAGCGCCCTGAAGCTCTCGGCCTGACGGTTCCTGGAATGCCATACGGAAGCCCCGGCATGGGCCCGGAAACAAAGCGCGACGCATACGATGTGCTGCTTGTTCGCCGGGACGGTACCAGTGAAGTGTTTACGCGTTATCCTGAAGCATCATAAAAAACATCCGAGCAGGAAATAGATCGATGCCAAACTTCTCCCGGCGCCATGCCTCGCTGGCTTTGCTGGCTCTTCTCGCTGCATGTGGAAAATCCGCGCCGTCGACTGCCCCGGCAAGAGGAGCGATACCTCAGTTCAAACGGTACTCAGGGCCCCCTGTTACTCAGGTCGTGGTGAACAAGGCTGAGCGGCGGATGTTTCTGTTGAACGGGCAAACCGTTCTGAGATCGTATAACTTTGGCCTCGGCAACCAACCGCTCGGCCCAAAGCAATTCGAGGGCGACGGAAAAACGCCCGAGGGGCTATATTACATCGACCGTTTTAACCCACGGAGCCGATATCACCTATCGGTGGGCATATCTTATCCAAATGAACAGGATAAAGCTTATGCAGCTCAATTCGGTCGAAGTGCGGGCAGCGATATCATGTTCCATGGCCGCGGCCCCGAAGGCAATGTCTTCGCACCGAAGAACCGGGACTGGACTGCAGGCTGTCTGGCATTGACTGACCAGGAAATAGAAGACGTCTATGCAATGCTGCAACCCGGAATTCCGGTTATGATCTATCCCTAGCTGTCCCGTCCCGGATGATCACATAGATCCTCGCCGGACCTCGCTCTTCATGGCAAGATTGATCCTGCGCGAGGTTCGAAACGGGAGGCAAGCATGCTGATCTCTCTTCACAAGCAGGCAACAACGACACCAAAGATACGGGCCGCAATCCAGGCGAGCACGGAACCGGCCTGGAAGGTGGCGGAGCGCTACGGCATCTCCGAGCAGACCGTCTGGAAGTGGCGAAGCCGGGACAGCGTCCATGACCGCAGCCACACCCCTCATCGGTTGCAGACCACGCTGACGCCGGCGCAGGAGGCGGTGGCAGTGGCGCTACGCCGGACGCTGCTGCTGCCGCTGGACGACCTGCTGTCGGTGGTGCGCGAGTTCCTGAACCCGCACGTCTCGCGCTCCGGGCTCGATCGCTGCTTGCGTCGGCATGGGGCGGGTAACCTGCGCGCACTGAGACCCGTCGTGGCGCGGCCTGCGCACAAGCCGTTCAAGGCCTACGAGCCCGGCTACCTTCATATCGACGTGAAATACCTGCCGCAGATGGCAGACGAGGACCGCCGCCGGTATCTGTTCGTCGCCATCGACCGCGCCACGAGGTGGGTCTTCGTGCGCATCTATCCGGCGAAGACGGCCGCCAACGCCCGCCGCTTCCTGCGCGACCTGGAGCGCGCCGCCCCGATGCGGATCACACGGGTGCTCACGGACAACGGCAAGGAGTTCACAGATAGGCTCTTCGGCCTAAGAAAGCGTGCTGCCACAGGCAACCACGACTTCGACCGCCTCTGCGCTGACCTCGATATCGAGCACCGCCTGGCTCCGCCGATGCACCCACAAACCAATGGCATGGTCGAGCGCTTCAACGGCCGGATCGAGGATATCCTGCAAAGCCACCACTTCAACAGCGGTGAGGACCTCGAGCAGACGATCCATCGCTATGTCCGCCTCTACAACGGCCAACTTCCGCAATCAGTGCTCAAGGGCCGAACGCCCATTGACGCTCTGAAGGATTGGCAGCGGCAAAGGCCGGATATCTTCAAGAAGCGACCTTATAATCACGCGGGATGTGACACCTAGCAGCCTGAAAATCGGCTGAACATAGGGTCAAAAAATCATATCAGAAAAGGGCGAAGATAAAAAAATAAAAGGTTTAATATGATGGGCGGTTTTTTAATCATATTAAAATGAATTAATAACCGATATCGAGTTAAGCAAGGAGCCTCACATATGTTAAGCAGACGACACTTCGTACAAACGACCACCGCGCTTTTCTCGGCCGCAATTTCCACCCCCCTGCTTGCGGCGTCTTGGCCAACAGAGAGTCAAAAAGCTGCTTGGGATGCGCAGGTCACCCCTTCCGGATATGATGCCTTCACATCCAATCCTTGGGGATTGCACCCGCGCTTTCTCCCGCAAAGAGTGCAAGCCAATAGCGGCTTAGTGCCGGGCGACATTCACGTGGATGCTGTCGCGAAATACCTCTACCATATTGAAGCTGGTGGAACGGCAATGCGCTACGGCGTGGCCATCGGTAGGGGAGATCTATATGAACCTGGTGTCTATACGATAAAGCGAAAAGTCGAATGGCCGCACTGGACCCCGACGCAGAGTATGATTGCTCGGGAACCAGAAATCTATGGCCAGTTTGAAGGGGGCGTAGAGCCAGGCCCAAGGAATGCGCTCGGCTCTCGCGCTCTTTATCTCTACGTCGGCGAGAGAGATACGTATCTGCGCATTCATGGTACCCCGTTTCCAACAAGCATTGGGACGAGTGCGAGCTCTGGCTGTGTCCGGATGGTCATGGCACATATCAATGACCTATATCCAAAGGTCGAAACAGGCTCTACCGCGTTTCTCTATTCGACAGCAGAGAGCGTGACATCCCGCAGCTAAAAGAATATAGATTCTTTTATGTCCTCTAATTAACTTGAGGGCTGTGATTTCTGACATATAGGACTGCCTGCAGCGGTGGTGAGCGGAAGCAAGGTCGTTTCCACTTGCCCACGATGTTCGTACCAGTAGCAATTATCACTTGGAAGAAGTCTCGCTGTAGACACATCTTGCCCCGGCGCAGCAAGAGAGATCAACTCTGGGGGAAGCTCCTGCGGATTGCTCCCAGCCACGGTATTTACCGCTGTAGTTCCGCAACCGGCAGTGACCAAGACGGCTGCAAGTACAGCGTAGGATCCAATTTTCATATCACGCTCCAACTACTGGCTCATATTCAATTATTAATCTCCCACTAAATTTCAATAGACTCAAGTCCTTCACGGAATTTTTTGTGAGAAGTCTTATTTCATTCAACGCTGTATCAAGTATCCATTCGATAATCGATGGATATATAAAATATTTGGGTCAAATTGGATATCTTGAAAAGAACTTCACTGCACGCATAAGCGCCTCTTGACGGTCTGTCTGGTTCAGCAGATCAACGATCAAACGAATCTTGTAGTGTTTGATTGATATGGAAGAAAAAGCTGCCCTGGCCGGATTTGCGGCCCTGTCTCAATAAATCCGCCTGCGGATCATCCGGCTGCTGGTCTTTGCAGGTGCGAAAGGCATGGCGTCCGGGGCCATTGCCGCAGCCTTGGGCGATGCCAGCCCATCGCTCGTTTCCTTCCACCTCAAAGAGCTGGAAAGCGCAGGCTTGGTCGAAAACTGGCGTGACGGGAAATCCATCATCTACAGCGCCAAATTCCCTGCGCTTTCGGATCTGGTCGCTTTTCTGATGCACGATTGCTGCGAGGGCCATTGCGCATGGTGCGACCAGGCCATCGCTCTTTTCGCCAAGTGCAGCGGACGTCCCACAAACGCGAACTGTGACATTTGACATGCGCAAGCTTCTTGGATTCGTCGAAAACAATCTGCTGTTCATGGCGGTTGCCACCACAGCTTTCGGACTTGCCGTGCCCTCTATCGGGATAGGGCTTGAGGCGGGGATCAGCCCCCTTCTGGCGCTCCTGATGTTGGTCATTAGCCTGACCTTCGACGCGGCGGCCGTTCGGATCGTTTTCCGCAAGCCGAGCCGTCAGATTTGGGCTCTGGGTCTGGTCTATGGGCCAATGTCGCTGGCAGGCTGGCTGACCGGGCGCATCTTCTTCGGCAGCGGGCACCTTGCGGCGGGACAGACGTTGGTCGGCATGCTCCCGACTGACGTATCCGCACCCCTCCTGGTGCTGCTGGCACGCGGCAATGTCGCCTTGGCTGCTGTCCTGAATGCCGTGAACACGGCCTTGTCCCCGTTCATCATCCCATTCCTGTTTCTGTGGCTGACAGGCATCGAGCTGACCGTTCCTGTTGGCGCCGTGGTTCTGGAGCTGGTGCTGGTTGTGGTGGTGCCGACCGTCGTCGGCGTCTGGCTGCGGACCAAGTTTCTGAAGCAGGTATCGCGGTTCGACTATGCGTGGCCTGGGCTGGGGTCCGTATTGTATCTGGTTCTTCTGCTGGCCGTGATCGGGCCGAATTCAGCGACGATCCTTGGCTACGGCTGGTACGCGCTGGTGATCGCTCTGGCAGCTTTGGCACTGAACCTGATCGGCTATGCTGTCGGCATGATTGCCAAGCTGTTCGCGGAGGATCGCGAGGAACTGATCGCCTATCTGTTCACCACGAGCAAAAAGGAATTCAGCATCGCTGCCGCATTCGTTGCAGCATCGGGCCTCCCTTCTGAAATCGCGGTGCCTGCTGCTTTCTTTGCGGTGATCCAGATGATCACGTCACCGATTGCGGCAAAGATAATGGCGTCAGAGCGTACAAGCCTGCTGGGGGTCTGAGTTAGGAACAACGATGCATAACAAAGCTTATAAAATTTCTTGGTGACGCGGGGCACATTCCATTCTGGAATGCATCACTCGATAGTTTCCTGAAGCTATTCAGGAGCATATGATGAGGCGCCCTTTCACCAACCTGACGCTGGACGAACGTCGCGTGATTGCACGAATGCTGCAAGCCAAGGTGCCGAAGACGAAGATTGCGCAGATGCTCGGCCGTGATCGCTCGACCATCACTCGCGAGGTCAAAAGGAACTGGTGGCATGACAAGGATGTCCCGCAGGCTGATGGCTATTGGCATGTGACGGCTCAGTCCCAGGCCGACCGCAGGCGGTCACGTCGGCGCAAGCTCGAGCGTTTTCCAGATTTGCGAGCCGAAGTGATCCGCTGCCTTCAGGAAGGCTGGTCTCCCGAACAGATTGCAGGCCGGCTCAGGATCGAACCTGGCGCCCCGCACAGGCTCTGCCATGAGACGATCTACCAGTATGTCTACTCGGCCGACGGCCAGTCCGCGCAACTGGCGCGCCTCCTGCCCGAGCGGCGCCGGAAGCGGAAACCACGCTATGCCCGCACACCCCGCAACCGGGTTTTTCCTGTGGAAACGAGCATCCATAACCGACCGTCCGAGATCAACGACCGCAGCCAGTTTGGAAATTGGGAGGGTGATCTGATGATCTTCGAACGCGCTCAGGGCGATGCCAATGTGGCCACACTGGTCGAACGGAAGACCCGCTACACCGTCCTGCTGCGCAACAACGATCGGAAGTCCAAGCCCCTCATGAACCGCCTGATCCACGAGATGTCACCCCTTCCCGCCGAGGCGCGGCGCTCGATCACCTTTGACCGCGGTCTGGAGTTCGTGGCCTGGCGTGAGTTGGAAACCGGCATGGGCACGAAGGCGTGGTTCTGCGACCCGCAGGCGCCTTGGCAAAAAGGCTCGGTCGAGAACATGAACAAGCGCATCCGCCGCTACTTGCCCCGGGATACTGCTGTGTTGCAGCTGACGCCTCATTCGATGAAGATGACATGTCGGCGCCTGAACGCCACGCCCCGCAAATGCCTGGGCTACCGAACACCCACCGAAGCGTTTCAAGATGAGCTGATAAGATTGGAGGCACCATGACAAGCCCTGCCCCGCAGGACTGGTGCATTCAGAATGGAGCCTGCACGGGGGGGGATCTATTCTGAAATGCGACAAGCCATGATTTATTGGTGTTTTCAGATCGAGGATCTCCCCCGTGACGTCGCATCTCAGGGGGCATCCGCATTCATCTGGCCACGCCCCGTCTGCGCGGATTGCTGGCGCTGACCATGGCCGCCGCGGCGGCGGCCATGGTCCTGGTCAACTCGGTCATGCTGGTGCGGGGTACGCTTGATAACCTACAGCCTCGTGTCTGGATAAGCACGAATGAGGTATGAGCATGATACATTTTGATAAGGCAGATGGGCCAGTCGCCTGATACGCCCATTGCGGCGACTGAACATCCGGCCCAACACTTTAATTCAGGCCAGAGTGGCGGGGTATCCTGCTGCGGCCAGTGCCACTTGAAGGTTGTCCGGCTTAGCCCGGCTTTCCAAAGCGATCGTTCGTAACGCCATGTCGAACTCGATCTGTGCCTCGGGGTCGATTGCATGGATGGTCTTTTGCACCGTTGCCTTGCAGTGGCCGCAGCTCATGTTGGGAATATTGAATGTCGTCATTTGTTTTTCCTTTTTGCTTTCTTACAGATCCACCCGCCGCAGGCGGAGGGCGTTGGTAATAACCGAAACGGAGGACAGGCTCATCGCCGCAGCTGCGATCATCGGTGACAGCAAAGTCCCGGTGATGGGGTAAAGCAGACCTGCCGCAATTGGCACGCCAAGCGCATTGTATGCGAAGGCGAAGAACAGGTTCTGCTTGATGTTGCGCAATGTCGCCCGCGCCAGCTTGCGTGCCCGGACGATGCCCATCAGGTCACCACCCAGAAGGGTTATCCCGGCGCTTTCCATGGCCACGTCCGCGCCCGTGCCCATGGCGATGCCGACATCGGCAGCGGCCAGTGCGGGCGCGTCGTTCACCCCGTCTCCCGCCATGGCGATCTTGTGTCCCTCGCGGCGCAACTGGTCGATCAGGTCTTTTTTGGCTTCCGGAAGGACACCTGCGCGGACTTCGTCGATGCCGAGCTTGCTCGCCACAGCCTGTGCCGTGCGCTCGTTGTCACCCGTCGCCATGATGACGCGCAGCCCCTGTGCGTGGAGTTCGCGGATCGCTTGCGCGGTACTTTCCTTGATTGGGTCGGCGACCGCCACGATGCCGGCCAGGGCACCATCGACAGCGATGAACATTGCCGTCTTGCCCTCGGCGCGCAGGGTATTGGCCTTCGCCTCGGCCGTGCCCGTGTCTAGTCCCATCTCCTGCATCATCGCCGCGTTGCCGAGCGCCACTACCCGTCCGCCAACCGTGCCGCGCACGCCTTTGCCGGTGACGGCTTCAAAATCCACTGCCTCTTGTCGCCCCGCGCCCTGCGCTTCGGCGCCTTCGACGATCGCTTCGGCCAGCGGGTGTTCCGAGCCGCGCTCGAGCGCTGCCGCCAGGGACAGCAAGTCCGCTTCGGTCCTGTCCCCCAGCACCACGGTATCCGTCAGCTTTGGCTTGCCCATGGTCAGCGTGCCGGTCTTGTCGACAATCAGGGTATCGACCCCCGCCATCCGCTCCAGCGCCTCGGCATCCTTGATCAGCACACCCGCCTGTGCGCCCCGCCCCGCCGCGGTGGTGATCGATATCGGCGTGGCCAGCCCAAGGGCGCATGGGCAGGCAATGATCAGGACTGACACGGCCGAGGCAATGGCAAAGACCAGCGAAGGCTCGGGGCCGAAAATTAGCCACACGAGGAAGGCTAAGATTGCGATACCGACCACCGTTGGCACGAACACTGCCGAGACCCGGTCGGCCATCCCCTGGATCGGGGCACGGGACCGCCGCGCGTTCGAGACCATCGCCACGATCTGCGCAAGAACCGTGTCGGCGCCGACCTTGCCCGCTTCGATCACGAGGCTGCCGTTCTTGTTGATCGTGGCCCCGGTCACTGCATCGCCTGAACTTTTCTCCACCGGCATCGACTCGCCGGTCAGCATGCTCTCGTCCAGGGATGAGCGGCCCTCGATCACTATGCCGTCCACCGGCACTGCATCGCCCGGGCGCACGCGGAGCCGGTCACCTTCCATGATGTTTTCCAAAGGCGCGTCATATTCCGAGCCATCCGGCAGGATACGCCGCGCGGTTTTTGGTGCGAGATCGAGCAGCGCTCGAATAGCATCCCCAGTGCGTTCTCGTGCCCGCAATTCCAGAACCTGACCCACGAAGACCAGCGCGACGATCACCACAGCCGCCTCGTAGTAGGTGCCGACACCATGACCCATTCGGTAGGCATCGGGAAATACGCCAGGCAAGAAGGTCGCGACGAGCGAATAGAGGTAGGCTGCCCCCACGCCCAGGCTGATCAGCGTCCACATGTTCGGCGACCGGTTCACAAGTGAATCCCAGCCTCGTTTGAAGAACGGCAAGGCGGCCCAGAGGATGATAGGCGTGGCCAGAGCGAATTCGAGATAGCTTGCGATTTGGTGGCCAATCCAGTCCCGCACCGGCAGAGCGACCAGTTCACCCATTGTCAGGATGACCAGCGGCACTGCGGCGGCAGCCGAAATCCACATGCGCCGTGTGAAGTCGGTCAGTTCCTCGCTCGGTTCATCCGAGGGCAGCATGGGTTCAAGCGCCATCCCGCAGATCGGGCAGTCGCCTGGCACATCACGGACAATCTCCGGGTGCATCGGACAGGTATACTGAGCGTTGGCCGGAGCCGCCTTCTTTTGTCCTGCGGCTCTGCCTGAAGCGTAGAACCAAGGATCTACCTTGAACCTGGTCTTGCATTTCTCTGAGCAGAAATGAAACGTCTTGTCTCCAAACACTGCTCGATGTCCGTCAGGCTTGACCGCAACCGTCATCCCGCAGACCGGGTCCTTTGCCGTCTCGGTCCCCGCAGGGATGTCTGGCGACGCGTGATGATGATCGTGATCCATGTCTTGCCAACTTTCTACTGATTTTCGTCCATCTAAGATGCCCGGCGAGTGACACCCTGATTTGACATGATTTAGTTAGCTTCGATGCGGGGAGTGCCCGCAGGTGCGTCGCCATTTGCCTCGATATCGGCGATGTACCGTTTCATTTCTGCGATCTCGTTGCGCTGCGCCTCGATGATCGCGTCAGCAAGGTCCCGGACCCTTGGATCGGAAATATCCGCGCGTTCACTGGTCAGGATGGCGATGGAATGGTGAGGGATCATTGCCTTCATCCAGGCAAGATCCTCAACCGTCTCCTGGCTTCGCACCAGCCAAAGGGACAGAACGAATGCCAAACCGGCGCCCACGAAGATCGCAATGTTTTTCTTCCGATCGGAATACATGCCCAACATGAAGGCGAGCATGATGACCGCCATGACCGATCCCATGTAAATCGCCATCCACATGCGGGTCTGCGAAAACTCGATGTGATCAATCGAATAGGTATTGAGGTACATCAGCCCATACATGACGATGGTCGAGGTCGCGATCATCGCGAAAAAGCGGCCATATCCCATGATATGTCTCCGTTTCTATTTCAGGTTTCTCTTGAAGCCGGAACATTGAGGCTGTGCCTCATGGTCGGAATGATCCATTTTCATCTTCGGCTACAGGCACAGTAGAACTTTTTGCCTGCAGCCGTTTGCGCTGCAAAGCGCGGCTCTCTATCGAATAGCGTGCTCAATGCCCGAGCATCGTAACCTTGATCAGCATCCAGATGGCCATGGCGATCATCATCAGGTTCTCGGTCAGCGAGACGAAGCCCAGGGGCACGTTGCTGTCACCACCGACGCAGGCGCATTTGATCTCTCGCTTGTCGATGTAGACCGCCTTGTAAACCGACACAGCGCCAATGGTGCCGATGAAGAGGGCCACCGGGATCGACAACCACATCAGCGCGCCCGCGACCATCAGGACGCCCGCCAGCCCTTCGGCGAAGGGATAGACGTAGCCGTAACGAACCCACCTCTGGGCCAGCAGGTCATAGTTGAGGAACATCGTGGCGAAACTTTCCACGTCCTTCAGCTTCTGCAGGGCCAGCAGACACATGGCGAAGGCCACAAACCATTCCGCTGCAGCCACAGTGGTCAGCTGACCGAACGCCGCCCAGCTGGTCGCCAAGGCCATGGCGGCAGCCATGGCAAACAGCGCGATCACCGGTCGGTAGGTCGTCGCGCTCTTGTCGCGCACGGTCTTGCCGAAGTGACGCCGCAGATCGTCATAGCCACCGATCCGCTGGTCGCCGATGAAGGTCTGCGGCGTGGTCTGGACGTCATGCTGCTCCTTGAAGGCATCGACCTCGGCACGGGTCGTCAGATGATGGTCCTCGACGCGATAGCCCTGCCGTTTGAGCAGGTCGAGCGACTTGAGCCCGTAGGGGCACATGTGCTTGGTCATCACCATGCGGTGGAGGGTGGCCGTCCTGGGCGCTGCAGGTGTCATGGGGAAACCTCAATATCTTGCGAAGACGCTGTTGCCGGAATCGCCCCAGAGAATGACCTCGAAAGGCTCGGACTGGCCGCCCATTTCCATGCCGGGCGAACCGATCGGCATGTCAGGAACGGCCAGACCACCCGCATCAGGGCGCTGATCCAGCAAAATGCGGATGGCATCAGCCGGAACATGGCCCTCGATTACATAGCCGTCGACGAGGGCCGTGTGGCAGGACCGAAGAGATTGAGGAACAGCCTGCTCATCCTTGAAGGCCTCGACGTCGTCGGACAGGGTTTCTTCTACTATGAAACCGCTTTGCCGCAGATGATCGATCCAGGCTCCGCAACAGCCGCAATCGGGTGATCGAACCACTGCGATCAGGGTGTCTTGGGGTGTGGACACCGCCCCCAGCACCGATGTTGCGGGAATAAGGACCGCGGTGAGCGTTCCGATGAACAGACGTCTGTCGATCACGATGTGATCCTTTCGTTGAGGTTAGCGTGGGGACCGGCATGATGTGAGCATCTGCCCGAGGCAGGGTATGCTTCCGTTTCCAGATTATGCAGGATCGGGCAGTCCGGGCGCTCGTTTCCGGCACAGGATCGCACCAGCGTCTCCAACGTGTCGGCCATGTCCGCCAGGTGGGTAATCTTGTGGCGGAGATCCTGGACCCGGGCTTGTGCCAGCGCTTTCACATCGGCGCTGCGCCGGTCGGTGTTGCGCCACAGATCCAACAGGCCGGTGATTTCGCTGATCGGAAAGCCCAGATCCCGCGACCGTGCAATGAACCGAAGCATGTGAATGTCTGCATCGGCGTAGTTGCGATACCCCGAGGCTGTGCGCGCAGCTTGGGGGATCAAGCCGATCTGCTCGTAGTAACGGATCATCTTGGCCGACACACCCGAGAGGGCAGAGGCATCTCCGATGTTCATGGGCTGGGCTCCGTTCGTTTTAGGGAACAGATATGCGGCTTCCCATGATGGGAAGGTCAAGAGCGGCCGCGGGTCTTTTTTGATGGTCTTTAGCAGAGAACCGCGCGGCATCATGCCGCGCGGTTCAAGGCAGGCTCAGTTGGCGTTCTCAGCCAGCCAGGTGGTCATTTCCTCGATCTCACCGACTTGGGCGGCGATGATCTCACCCGCAAGTTCGATCATCTCAGCGTCTTCGCCATGCTCAAGAAGAACCTGGGCCATGTCGATGGCACCCTGATGGTGGGCAATCATCCCGCAAGCAAAGGCCACGTCGGCATCTTCGTTCATCATGCCGTCATGCATGGCAGGCATCGTGACCATCATGCGACGCATGTTCTCCTGAACATGTTCCGGCATGGTTGCCAAGTCCACGCCACCCATCCCCATCATGGCGCCCATGCCGTCAGACTGCGCATCGCCGCCCATCTGTGACCCGTCCATGCTTTCAGCAGGCATATCACTGGCGGGTGCAGCCATGGCGCACTGCTCAGGCATCTGGAATTCAGCGTCCTGAGCAAAGACGGGCGCAGTAAGGCTGGTCGCAGCAATCGCTGCGGCAATAAGGATCTTAACAGAACTCATCTCAGTCCTCCGTAAATTTGAGACATATGACGATGCTAAGCCTGTTGCTCAGAAAACTGAAACATGCATGACGACATCGTCAGGGCTCAACCCTGCCCTACCCAGTTCCCTTGAGGACATGATACGTCCTGCCGGAACAGGAATCGTATTCGTAGCCGGCGCAACAGAATCCGACCGGTCAGGCCTTTCCGGCGTATTGTCCACGGAAGCTGATGCTCCGCCCCCTGAGCCTGCATTCGATCCTCTTGTGCCGTGACTTGCCTCTTCAGCATATCCGGCACCAGCCATCAGGCTGACCGCAGTAAGAATGGCCACAAATTTCTTGTTCATTTTATCCTCCGAACGGCGACGGTTCGATTATTCCAGAATTTCAGTGATGGTCAGCTTGCCTTTGACCCGGTCGGCCGCAAAGCGGATGCTCTGCCCCTCGCTCAGGCCCTCGAGCATTTCCGGCTCTGCGACCTGGAAGACCATCTTCATGGCCGGCATATCCAGGTTCTTCAGCTCCTCATGATCGACGGTCACCTTGCTCCATTGGGTGTCGACCTTGGTGACGGTCCCGTTGGTGATGTGCGTGTCCGCAAAGGCGCCTCCAGCAGAAAGGATCAGCGCAGCGGCAGTCAATTGGATCAGTTTCATGGTCAGGTCCTCGCGGTTCAGGATTCGGTGACGTTCAGGGGGCCGTGCATGCCGGACTCGTAATGACCCGGTATCAGGCAAGCGAATTCAAACTCTCCAGATTTTCCGAATGTCCAAAGGATCTCTCCGGTCTCACCAGGCTGCAGGCGGACAGCGTTCGGGTCGTCGTGTTCCATCTCCGGAAACTTCGCCATAACTTCCTTGTGCTCGGCATTGGTTTTGGCTGTGTCCATGACGAATTCATGCTCCAGCTCGCCATTGTTGGTGATCACCAGACGGACGGTTTCACCTGGTGCGAAAGAGAGTTCCGAGGGCTCAAAAATCATCGTGCCCTCATCGGTTTCTCGCATCGAGATTTCGACAGATTTCATGTCTGCGGCCCCCTCTGCGGCCGGGGCGCCCATCGCATATTCATCATGACCTCCCTCATGCGTGCCCTCTGCAAGTGCGAGGGCCGGGAAGAGGGAAATGGCAGTAACCAGCATAAACGATTTCATCGTGTTTCCTTTGTGTTGCTCGATAGGATCAGATCAGCCCAACCGCTTGCCGCCGCGCGGCGTCAGGATGGTTTCAGGGCTGTAGTTGCTGGCATGCTCGGGCAACTCGCCCGTCCATTCCCATGCCTGCGTACCGGGAGGGTTCTCGAACCAGCCCGGATCGGAATAGTCGTCAGGGGCGATACCCTCGCGCACCTTCATGACAGAGAACATGCCGCCCATCTCCAGCGGACCATGCGGACCCCAGCCTGCCATCATCGGGATGGTGTTTTCGGGAATCTCCATGGACATCTCGCCCATGTCACCCATGCCGGCGGTGCCCATCGGCATGTAGCCGGGCTGGTGACGGCGGACCATGTCGGTGACGCGGCTCTTGTTGGCGCCGATGATCGTGGGCAACTCGTGCCCCATGGCGTTCATGGTATGGTGCGACTTGTGGCAGTGGAACGCCCAGTCCCCTTCATGAACGGCATCGAATTCGTAGGCACGCATCGCACCTACAGGAATATCGATGCTGACCTCAGGCCAGCGGGCTTCCGGCCGGACCCATCCTCCATCTGTGCAGGTCACCTCGAAATCATAGCCATGCATGTGAATGGGGTGATTGGTCATTGTCAGATTGCCGACACGCACTCGGACACGGTCGCCTTTGCTGGCGACAAGCGGGTCAATGTCCGGGAAAATGCGGCTGTTAAAGGTCCACAGGTTGAAGTCCGTCATCTCCGCGACGCGGGGGATATAGGTGCCGGGATCGATGTCATAGGCGGCCAACAGGATACCGAAGTCACGATCCACCGGCATGAAGGCCGGGTCGCGCGGATGCACGATGAACAGCCCCATCATGCCCATGGCCATCTGGACCATCTCGTCGGCATGGGGGTGGTACATGAAGGTCCCCGACTTCACGAGATCGAACTCGTAGACGAAGGTCTTGCCCGAAGGGATGCCCGGATGGCTGAGACCCGACACACCGTCCATCCCGGACGGCAGGATCATGCCGTGCCAGTGAACCGAGGTATGTTCGGGCAGGCGGTTGGTCACATAGATGCGGACCCGCTCGCCCTCGATGGCCTCGATCGTGGGGCCGGTGGACTGTCCGTTATAACCCCACAGGCGCGCGACCATTCCGTCCGCCATGATCCGCTCGACCGGCTCGGCGACAAGGTGGAATTCCTTGACATTGCCGTTCATTCGATAGGGCAGCGACCAGCCGTTCAGAGTTACGATCGGGTTGTATTCAAGTCCGGTCGTCGGGCGCGGCGGCACCTGCGTATAGGGGCTGTCCGTGCTGGCCGCCTCGGGCAGATCGCGAAAGCGTGTCTGCGCCTGACCCATGTTGACGGTCAGGGCCGCAGCCCCTGCCCCGATGCCCGCACCCATCAGTTGTCTGCGATTCATCATTCGTCCTCTCCATTGTCACTTGCGCCACCCCAGATCGCGGCGGTGGCATCCGCCTCGGCCAGCCAGTAGTCGCGCTTCGCCTCGGCAGCGCTCAGCTGGGAGTCCAACCCTTCACGGGCATCGTTCAGAAGCTCGAAAGTGGAGGTCAGCATGCCGTTGTAGCTCAGTAGCGCCTGCTCATCGATTTCCCGGCGCAGAGGCAGGACCTGGTCGCGCCAGTGCAGGGCGATCTGATGCTTGCCCGTGACGGCCGAATAGGCAGACCGCGCCTCCGAGCGGGCATTGATCGCCGACTGCGCCAGGTTATTGGCCGAACGCAGATATTCGAGTTTTCCGCGGCGGGAAATCAGTCCGCTGGTGTCGTAAACCGGAATGCTGAAGGCGACGTCGACCACCGGTGAGCGTTCGTTCTCTCCATCTTCACGCTCGATTTCGACGCCGGCGGCGACTTCTGCATCCGAGAGCATGCGGGTCTGTCCAGTCAGTCGATAGCGCGCGGCCACAGCCTCCAGCTCCAACCGGCCCGCAGCCAAATCGACGCGGTTTTCCAGCGCCAGCCGTTCGATATTGGAACGGTTCGGCGCGCTGCCCGGAAGCGCCGGCAGGCTGTCGGGAACATAGAACTCTGTCCCTGTGCCCCACAGGCCCAGAAGGCGAACGAGCTTCTCTTTCGCAATTTGTGCTTCCAGCCTTGCCTCGGCTCGTTCGGCTGCCAGCTCTGCATTGAACGCATGTTCCCGTGCCTGATCGGCGCGACTCAGCGCACCCGTTTCGCCAAGCTCTGCGGCCAGCTCGGATGCCGCGTCCGCGGCGCCTTGCGCTCGACCGACCAGACCGGCTGCCTCGAACGCACCGACGGCCTCGATCCAGGTCCGGCGGGTTTCATGGGCCAGCGCCAGGGTTTCGCCCGCTGCGGCCAGCTGAGCCTGCCGAAACTCCAGATCGGCGGCCCGCGTGCGCGATCTCTTCGTGACCATGTCCAGAATTGATGACGCCACCGTACCTTCCACGGACCGGGTGACATCTCCACTGACCAGCCCGGACACTGAGATGCCGACGCTCGGTACCGGTCCGAGGGCCGTCTCCCACAGATCTGCAGCAGACATGCCCAGGTCAGCATAACTGGCCTGCAGGCCGGGGTTGTTCAGAAGCGCCACCTGCACCGCCTGTTCGGCACTGATTGTCTTTCCCTGAACAATGGCGCGCACGCGTTGCGCATGAGCCTGCCGTTCAGCCGGCGTCTGAAGCCAGGCTGCCTCTGCCCCTGTCGCCTGTCGGGAGATCCCGGCAACAGTCTCGAACCCTGCCCGCTCGCCGCGGGCCTTGCTCATGGTCACCGTATCCGCACAGGCGGACAGCAGCAGCACTGCGCCCAACGAAAGTCCCAATGCCCTCTTCATTCGACACCCGGGGCTTGGGCATTGTTCAGGTCGGTCCAGTTACCTGGTTCCTGAACGCTGCGGCTTCGATAGGTGATGGCAGGACCTGCCTGCAGGTTTGAAACGGGAGATGTCGTGTCAGCAACGGTGACAAGCCCGGATGACGTATCCAGAGGCGCCAGCGGGGCGCAAGCCACCGCGACAAGCGGCATTGCAGCCGCAAACAGAAGTTTCATGTGATGAATCCGCTTTTAGATCAGAAGGATGGTCGCCGTGGCCCGTTCAGGCGTCGGCTTGCAACGTTCGGATCAGGCCCGCGGAGGGCGGCGCAGTCCTTCGGAAACTGTCAACTCCACCAGCGGAGCCGTACGAACGGCCTCGATCATCTGGCTCATCAGAAATGCCTGGGCCATATCACTGGAACTCAGAAATGCCGTAACCGGGCAGGCATGGGCCTTGCAATGCGAGCCATGTCCTTCGGAAGACGTGTCTTCCTCATGCACATGGTCTTCGACGACGACAGTGTTCTGGAATGAGTGATCTGAACTGTCACCTGTGAGGTGCTTGGTGTGATCGTCCCACCCATCGGCGGACGCGGCCGTCAGCATCATGTCGCATTTCAGATCCATCGACGCATTTCCAGCGGATGCAGTGACGCCCATCGAGACCAAGGTCACGACGAAGATCATAGCAAGCTGGCGCAGCACGTGGATCATAGGTGTTGTCTAATAGGGTGAAAGTTAGACATCAATGAATTTCCAGCGTCTTGCGCAGGAATGTTACCATCTCGGCGATCTGTTGCCGTTGCTCGAACGTGATCATTCAGAACCCTACGCATAAAGCATCACCGGTACACCCGGCTGCAGCATTGCATAGACATCTTCGATTTCCTGATCCGTGAGGGCAAGGCACCCAGCTGTCCAATCGCGGTTGCGTGGTGCGAGGGCGTTCCCCTCCGGGCCTCGCCCATGGAACATGATGTCGCTCCCCGCACTCCGACCAAACTGTGCGGCATAAGCCTTGTCCTGTTCGTTGGGGTAGGAAATGCCGACAGATAGGTGATACCTGCTGCGCGGGTTGAAGCGGTCGATGAAATACAGCCCCTCGGGCGTCTTTCCGTCGCCTTCGAACTGCTTGTGACCGACCGGCTGGTTGCCCAGCCCAAAATCATAGGATCGTAAGACTGTCTGGCCGTTCAGCAGGTGCATCCGGCGTTGGCCCTTGTAGACAGCCACCTGTGTTACCGGCGGGCCAGAGTATCGCTTGAATTGCGGTGCAGGGGCCGAGCTGGGCCCTGACGATCCGCATGCAGCAAGGGATGCGAGCATAGCCAGCGACGCATGTCGACGATTAAAGGTCATCATAGAGAGAGCTCCTTGGAGATCATGCATCAGGCCGGCGCAGCGGCGTATCGGTTAAAGATTGTGTGGCTTCCATCCTTGAGCACGAGCAGGACATCATAAGCCTCACGGTGGCTTTCCGGGCCCATTCCGGGGCTGCCATAGGGCATGCCCGGAACGGCCAGGCCAAGGGCGTCAGGGCGCACTTGAAGCAGTTTGCGGATATCGGTGGCTGGAACATGTCCTTCCACAAAATAGCCCTCGGCCAAGCCGGTGTGGCAAGACGTGAGGTCGATGGGCACGCCGAGGTCGATCTTGTGCTGCATGAGAAGCGTGCCGAAACGCTCCTCCCTCGTGACCTGAAAGCCGGCATTCTGAAGATGCTCTGTCCATTGCCTACAGCATTCGCACCCCCTGCCCTCCACGACATGAATGGCAGTGGATACGACAGGCAGCTGCCCAAATGCAGGCAGCGCGGTTGCGGCGGCGGCGGCACACAACACGAAGCGACGCGTGATAAGGTTCAACGGCGATCCCCCCAGAAAAGGCGCCCAGGAGCCGCCGACTGGCTTGTGGATTTTGCTGCGATCATTCTTCCGGTTCCTCACGGTCGGAGACCTCGGCCTGATACTCGTATTGACGCTTGGGCCACGTGCTTTTGATGTAGGCCAGGGTGGCGCGGATTTCTGCATCCGTCAGAATGCCCTCAAAGGCCGGCATGTCGCTTTCATATCCAGGCACGACACCACTGACCCCCAGCTTGGTCAGTGTGAAAAGCTGACTGTCGGAGTGGTGCCATGTATGCCCCGTTTCGTCATGGGGCGGTGCCGGCATCTGCCCGTTCTCCAGCGGACGTTTCCAGTCGGGCTGTCCTGCCAGATCCGGGCCGTGACATGACGCACAATTTTGCGCGTAGAGTTCTTTTCCTTGCGCGATCTCTTGTGCCGTGACGCGGACGCCCAGGAAAGTAGCGTCCGCGGTTTGGGACCGATTGACCTGTGCAAAAGCCGCCACGGCCGCCACACCGGCAAATGACAGCCCGGCGAGCATCAAGCCCCGTGATCTCATGCCGGTCCCCGCAAGTATTTGAGAAGGGCAGCAATGCCCAAGACTAGGATCGCCAGAATGAGAAGCGCGAGAACTCCGCAGCCCAGCATCATCATGGCCGCCATGGGGCTATTCATCATTGTCATGCCATTACCCTCCACAGAGGGTGGTAACGCTCTGTCTTCGAGAGCGCGTCGGCCGGAGTAACTCCGGGAAAATGACGACTCTGGAGAGTTGCATGCAAAATCTTCTGCATAGGACACCTGACTATCTGGATTTGAAGCGGAACTGCAGACCAAAGGGGACGCAGCAGTCCCGGCAGGGCGCCAGCACAAGGGGACAAAGTCATCTGCGCAAGCGTCGCCTGCCACAACAGCAGTTAAATCAGATGAATGGGCGTGGAGGGCTTCGTAGTGGCAGCCAATGCAGATCACTGAACATGACATCGGCAGGCTGCCGCCTCAGGAGACGCCGAGCCTGTCTGAGATCAGAGGTCTCTAATTCAGGAATCGTGACGAAGCCCCCCGCCGAACAGATCAGATTGCAGTCCGCCGTTCCAATTTCACCCCTGTCGCTGCAATCCAGGCATTCGGACATGCCGGAATGTGCCATGGCCATCATGCCGTCATCGGGTACTGACGCGGCAGTCGCCGGCGCAAGCACCGTCGATCCAACCGCAAATACGGTGATGGCGACAAGAAACAAGGCCCGCAGATAGGTCTTCATGATTATCGAGTTAGCGATATGCAGCAGAAAAATCCACGACAAGATGATCGCGTTGCCGTGACCGGAACAGGATAGATCTGACTGGGGCACCGCTGCTGAGCCGGCGCCCACCCTCGTCTTTCAGCCGATCGCTTATCAGGGCCACATCTGCGCGGCATGAAGCACGCGAAGGATCGTCACGACAGACGGCGTCTCGGCATAGATGACAATGTAGTTCGGGCGAACGACCAACTCACGTGTTCCCTGAACGCGTCCTGCCCGGCTCCGCTTGGGATACATTGGAAGTTGCGCGACCTTCCCCTGAATTTCCTCCATCAGAGCAAGGGCAGCCTCAGGATTGTCATCCGAGATATAGTCGACAATTGCCATGAGGTCGGCGACCGCGGAGGCTTTCCATTCGAGTTCAGGCACCCCGTTTGCCATCGATCAAGGCCCGGGCGTCACGCATGACCTGGTCATGTGGAACGCCAGGCCGGGTGTCTGTCAGCGCTTCCTGCACCTTCGCCCGAAACCAGCTATCATAGCTTTCAGGATTTGCAGTCAGACCGGCCGGCAGACCTCCTTCAGCCGCCACACGGGTCAGCAGGATACGGACTGCATCTGATAGGGTCAGGCCTACACCTGCCAGTGCGCTACTGGCCTGTGCCTTGAGATGATCGTCCACACGGACATGCAGCATCGAGGTATGGGTTGGCATTCAAGCCTCCTGTGTATCTCGTATGAGATACACAGTACCATAGGAAGATCAAGACTTGTTTGGTCTGATCTGGCTCAGCAGTCTGGAATGCTGCTTTAAGAATGAGACCGAAGGCATTGCAGTAATTATCGTTACGGCTTTATCCCCGATATTACCCCCGAAGAATGTGGATAAGTCCTTAGCGTCCGATGGCCGCCATGCGCGTCGATGCTGTCTTACGGCCGTGAGGCTGCTTTCCAAAAAGGTGTGGTGATCACAGTATCCGCCGATCGCGATCGCAGCTTCGAAGTGTCAAGCAAAAACGTCATTTTGACCTTTTGTCGGACCAAAAGGTCATACTGCTTTCCAGGTAGGCAAAAGCAGTGACATGCAGCAGTTCCAAAGCTGCAACGCGGATCAAAGAATGCCCGCCTCCCCTGCCCCTTTTTCAGAGTGTTCAAAAACGATCGTTGGTGCAACAGCGCTAAACGTGTTGCAAAGGCCATCGTAGAACGCCCTTTTGAGACATGTCGCAAAAGGGCACGGTTTTTGATACATTTTTTGAATCCGAACGGCCTCACTGCCTAGATGGAATAGACGGCTTGGCCGGCCACACAGAAAACTTCACGCTTTTTTCGCTGCACTACTGCAAGATGCGGCCATATTGGTCCCTGCCCTTTGAAAAGTAGGCGACTGGACTGCCACTTATCATGTCTGACAAGGTCAATGCCGCCTGCTGACCGCAGCGCCAGGCGCGGTCTTAGCATGAATACAGGTATGCGAGGGCTCAGGTGCATCAACCGAACCCAGTTTGACGCGTTCGCCCTTAATCTCGATAAAGACACCGGCGATCACGCTTGCCTGGCCTGAAATGCTGTCAGCATACACCGGCCTTGCGAAAGCGCAGCACAGGCCGAAAGATGTAAAAAAGCTTACGCCGAAACATATCACACCCTGGAAAGGTCTGGCATTGCTCCACAGCCGCAACCGGTTATCATTCATAGCCATTGCAACGGCGGCGCGAGAACTGCGGTTCGCTTTGAAAATGCTCAGCCTGCCCACCGGCTCGTCTTGCTCGGGTTGGAACCGCCGCCTAGGCATGTTTGCCTCCCGATGCGCGGCGTCATCTTTCCCTTCAAGCATAAGAGAAAGAGGTAGATTGGGTTTCAGTCCGCTTGGCGGACTCGCGTAAATCTATGGCTTTGCCCATCACTGCCAGAGCCTTCGCAAGATCTGAGTCCTCGATCTTAAAAGCTGCCAGGCCACCAAGGTCGAGAGTTTCGACATGCTCTGCTTCCATCGCGGCGCGGTCTTTGCGTGCCGCTTGGTCATCATCTGGCGCAGCTGGCCTGCCAGCCCACCGCCCGAGAAGCGCAAGGGCGCGCTTCGGTGCAGACAGGCGATAAGCATTGCTGACCTGCCGCACCTGCGGCCCGCGGCCCTCAGTCGGGACCGGCTCAAAGCGGCGCAGCCAATCCAGAAAGCCATGATCACGTAGTGATTTCAGCGCCCTCACAACCGCGTCACGCGACCGGCACAGCTTGTCAGTGATGTAATCAAGGGACGGGTCCAGTCGGCCCGACTTGAAGTTCACGAGATTGGCGAAGAGCGCCAGGACCTCCAAAGCGATGCCGCCAAGGGGGCCGTTCCTCTTGCCAGGTTCCTTCTTTGCCCGGTCATAGTATCGGGCGGCCATCAAGACCTTCTGTACGTCCTGGCGTGACGTCCCGCGCCAGAATGATCCCTCGCACGATCCCCTACGTCGCGAATTGCGGTGGATGGGTTTGCGATCGGCCGCAATGCCATCGGCACGCGCGCCATCAATAACGCCATTGATGCGTTTAAAAAAACTGCCGCGTTCTGCGGCCTCTCCGGTATTCATCTGCTGCTCCTCAATCAAGAAGCGCGGTGTCCGCAGGCAAGCCGTATCCGTTCGCACAGATGCGCCGTTTGCTCTTGATTTTCGGGAGTGGGAGGATAACTATAGCAAACAGAAATGAGTGCTAGTTCAGGTCGGCAAAACCTGAGTTATCGACACCAAGCCCCTCGTGCGGACCCTCGCGCGGGGGGTTTTCTTTTGGGCTGGTATTTTTATCTGATTTTGCGCGCTCCTCCCGTTGCAGGGACTTCAGCTTGCTGCGCGAGAGACAGGCGCATGCATGGCAATTGATAGAATGCCGATATGCTGCCAAGTGTTTGCATCAGTAAGTCTCCCAAATGACTTCGGAAATCTGACCGCTGTAATCTGTGGTCCTCATCGCAATGCCGCGCCTCGTTCCAGCCTGTTCTCCACCATGATACCCAACCCGGTCACGAACCCACAAAGGCGTGTCCTCCAGGCGGATACTGATCCAACGAAACTCGCCGGTCTCGTCGTAGAAACCGCGCTGCGTCGAATCTGATATATCGATGCCCTCACTGTTCCGCTGACCACGATAGTTGACGTGGTAGACCTCGATGCCGTCACGATAGCCCCTGATCTCGTCTGTCAAACCATCGCTGCCCATGTTGGGCAGCGACGGGAGACCGCTGGCCCGCAGCGGGCAGTTCCAGAGCTGCAAGGGCGGCTCAACGGGCCACGGCGTAACGCGACGGATCATTTCGATCCTTGCTGCTGTGCATTCCGCTGATGCAGGGAAGCCGCCAGCCAGACAGAGAAGAATTGCGCAGTCGATCGGGTAGGATTGCGCGGCGACACGCATCGGTGTCACAACCCCCGCCGACACGGCGATCATCACTCCCAACGTGACTTGGCCTAGACGACGCATAACCACTCCCTCAAATCAACAATCCTATACGATGCCTGTCATCAGTATAAGATCATATAGAGCCTTTGAGAACGCTTTGGCAACGCCTAGAGGTCATTCTTCACCCTGTCAGAAACCGGATCGTGCGAAGACCTGCCGGTAGGATGTAAGGTGGCAGCGAAAACGAATAGTGCCCGCAGTTCAGCTGTAGGGTGTCCACCCTCGCCCCGGCCTGGTTCAACTTGGTGATCAAGGGTTCCGCCAGATGGGGCAGCACAACAGTGTCTCTGGTAGCAACGACAATCAGAAGCTCCAGACCGGGCCGTGCCAACTGCTCTGTATAGTTTTCGAGATTCAGCGGACTCCACACCCTATTGAGTTGCGTGGTGTCGATCTGGCCCTCCAGGCTGGCGCGAATGTGCTTCGTGGCATCTCCAGTCCAAACCATATCGGCCAGACTACCTGCGGTTAGAAAAAGCCCTGCTTTCCTAACAGCTCTGTCTGTCGCGGCAACAAGGCCAGCGATCCAAGACCCAAGGCTTATGCCCAAGACCGAAATATGCTCATAGCCCTCACGTTCCAGGATGCGTATCAGCTTCCGCCCATCCGATACGGCTTGTTGAACCGACTGTAGTGTCCGGCCCAAATTAGAGCTGATCATATAATCCGCATATGACGATTCCGACCGGGACCGTTCAAAGTGATACGGCATAGCGATCTGGACTACCGTAATTCCCCGCCTCGATAGGAATGCAGCGATCTGCTTATATCTCGATCTCGCATTCCAATGATGAAAAATAATAAGAGCGCGTTTTTTGGTTATGCTGTCAGTTACTTTGGCTTGAATACGGTCGTTCTGCGCAACGCCCGTTTTAATATCAGACTGATACTCGATCCAGCCATCTTTCCATGTATAGTTGAAATCAGACTTCGCGGGATCTTCAAAAAATGAATCATCAGCGACAGCTCGCTCAGCCAAACGCATGAAATCAGCAATGCCAATATTTTCATTTTCCGGTGTAGGAAACGCAAGATGCGCGTCCAGACTGAACACAGTCTGGCACTTTAAGGCGTTTCCACGCTGCGCCCGTTTATCATCCCAACGATTCAGCCAGCTATGATACATCAACGCGCCTTTCCACAATGCCAGACCGCGATCCAAGCCATGGATCAAAGAGGCCATAGGCTGCGAGAAGTATGGAAAGACCGAGAACGATTGAAAAGCCATCGAACATCCCGATAGCCGTATAGGCTATCACCAAAGAAAGGATACAACCTGCCATTTTTACAGGGACACTTCCAAACTGCCGTACAAGTCCCACTTGGGAAATTACATAAGCGAACATAAACACTGTTACCATGACAATAAGCAGACTTGTATATTGGTTAGGGGTACTGAAGTCTTTGCGGCTAAAAATAGTGTCGTTCCCAACCGCGACAGCCAGAAAGTCATTCACGAACCAGCTTATGATATCACGACTGTCTGTAACCAAGTAAACAGACTGAAGCTTCATGCAGATGGCAATCAAGATACCTGATATAGCGCACCTAAAAACTCCTCTAGAAAGTTTTGCGCTGACTCCCAGGATAGCATCTGACAGGTTGTCATCATCAACCCTCTCCGATTGGCGTTTAATATCCCTATAGTCATATGCCAACGTGTATAGGAGAATGAGTCCTACGAAGAAAAGATAGAAGCAGAGACACATATACAGGTAAGCAATTCCGGTAAAAAATGCCTGGGCCATTACGGACGTCAGCTCAGGGCGTATGATGCCAATTGACCCCCAATCAATCGCATAATCGCGACTTCCATCAATAAGGGGCAACAAGCGAACACTGACCCACTGGAAAAGACCCGCAAATCCTATGCAGACGAGAAACACTGACCAGTAGGTAAGCGGCGAAGCCTCAACCTTTTTCAACCATCCATTATTGCCCTCTGTACTACCGCTTGCTGCAACAAGCAGGTTTCGTCCCTCATTTTTCCAGAAGGCTATGACCTCATGGCAAAAGCCGAGAAAGAGAGGCAGGAAGACCATGAAAAGAAGGGTCCAGTTTGGAGCCCAAAAAAAGCCTACTTGCTTCAATGGTCCATTGTTTTCCGCGTAGGTAATACTATGGACACCCAGGAAGACAGACATAAACCCAAGCACCGCCGCGCCGGCAAAGACTGATACCGGCAGGTCTAGGAACGATCCCCCACCAAAGATTGCCTCTGACGTTCGGGCCAGACTGAAGCGTCTTTTGGGCTGAGTATCATCAGGAAGATCGTCGTCGGCATCAATCACTATCCCGTCGCCAACTTCGACTGCTGTTTCCTCTAGGTTGCTTGCCTCAGAGGCGCTGCTGACCAAAGACTTCTGCCGCTCACGTCTTTGGGCAACCAGCTGCCTTTGCGATGCACTCAATTCAGCTTGCCAGGCGCTTGTCGCCTTGGGGTCGTCGCAGCCAAAGATCCGTGCAAGCCATCGGATGTTCTCTGGACTGATGCCTTTGTCGTTGTCTTGGAACCAGAGCTGGACAGTGCGTAGCTCTATCCCTGCCCGGTTTGCGTCGATCAATGAGATCGCTTCAGCGAGAAGGTCTGCCGTCCAAGGGCCTTTTGGAAATCCGTTTTCGTCAACCGGTCGCCCGGCTCCTGCCGCCGCGAGGTTCTTGAAAAGCACCTTGAAATCTCTACCACCAGCATCAGGCTGAACGAAAAACTTTCCATTTTTTATCAGCATGTTGGAGGGTTTCATTTCGTTCTGTTTCGCTCAATTTCGTATCGTGCCGTGATCAGGCCGCGGACCATAGTTCATTAACCAGAAATGAACAAATCGCCGGTGGATGGAACGCGCTGCGTTGCCACACACCGCGCCGCCCCTGGGAGTAATGATATGGGTATTCAAGGCAGCAAAATCGTGTCCGTCGATGACGATACTACTGGATCGCTCAACGAGAGAGAGCAGGCTCATCCGATCAAGCGTGTCTTGGATCAGGGATCGCGGGAAGTCGTGGGTTGGCTCTACAAGTGGAACACTGGGCATGTCGCCATCATGTGGAAGGGCGAGAGATGCGAAAACGTGATCTACGAATGAGGAATGTGCAAACTGCACATTCCTCATAGCACCCTATAGCCCCGGCCCCGTGCATTAGGGCGGTCTTCGGGCCGCCCTGCTTATCTGTCACGCAAGACACCCATCGCGGTCCAGGCCCATCATCAGGTCTGCCCGCCATGCTTCTTATGAGGCGTCGCTTGGAAAGCCCATGCAAGACGCAGCAGCAAATCCGGCATTGTGGCAAAGGCATTCTGCCGCGGGCGGAAGACAATCCTGCACGCAACACTCCCCCTAGCCAGCACAAGCCGCACCCTCCGAAGTAGCTTTAATTTCATTGGTCAGCGCCCTACTGATGGATGCGCAAGAGAAAAGTAGCGTTCAGCAATCCTATAGGGTTGCTGTCAATATTATAATATCGTAGAACTGGGCTACCCGAGAAGGGTGCCTAGTCCTACCAGTTGGAGGACCACAGGCGTGGAAGAAATAGAGTTAGAAAAAGAAACGCCGAATGTGGTTACAGAACCCAGATTCAGAAAGCTCGTTGCTAGCGGCTATCTCGCTGAGGTCGTTTGCCAAGCGGCGGCCTACCGCAAAGCATCCGTCTGGTATGGCGAATGGATCGTTCGCGTCGTTAATTCAGAAGGGACTTTTGAAAAACTCCTCGTCACGACACCACGAAAGGTCGATGATATGGACGAAATTAAAGTCAGGGTTTTCAGGACAATTAACGGCCTTACTTCCTTCATGCATGAAGCCGGATTCAGGCACGTGGATGTTCCGCTGTTTGATGACGAGCGGACGGTCCATTCAACGTCAACAAAACCAGAAGATAAGAAAAAGAGCTAGGTCTTCACTATCCTCCTTTTCTCCGGCAATGGCTGGCTGCCTGATAGGGCTTCTTCCGCTTAATCCAGGCCACTCCTTTGCAAATGGCATGGTTCTCGTGCCCGGCTCCGATGGAGCCTTTCAATTCAGAGAACAAAGCAACGGCTTCGCTCGCCATTTCGGATCAGGCGGGCAGCCGATAATTCCAGAGGCTGAACGCCCGGCATCCCCTTCCCAAGACTCCATGTCGTTTCTTGCAGAACCGGAAAGCGGTTTTGTCGCGCCGCGTGCAGTTTCCGGAAGCGAAGAAATCCTCAACGCAATTGATCAGACCGCAATGCGCTACGGCGGTCACGTCGCCCTGCGCAAAGCCGGAATGTCAGTCATGGAATGGCGGCATTTCTACCGTGCCAATATTGAAATCGAGAGTGCTTACAACCCTCGGGCGCGGAGCCATGTCGGGGCTATCGGCCTCGGCCAGCTGATGCCAGCCACCGCCGCAACGCTCGGCGTGAATCCCCATGATATGCACCAGAACCTCGATGGTTCTGCACGATACCTGCTCCTTCTTCTTGATCGGTTCGGATCAATGGAGCTGGCACTGGCTGGTTATAACGCTGGCCCTGAAGCTGTCGCGCGCCACGGGGGCATTCCGCCCTACCGCGAAACCCAAGGCCACGTCCGCAAGGTGATGGCCGTCTTTTCCCGATTGAACGGAGACATCCTATGACCAAATCAATGCCGGTTTCGGCACTCAACCTGCTGCTCTTTGCCTTGCTGGCTGTCGGCCTTTTCATGCTGATGACCGAGCCTGCAATGGCCCAGGGGCAGATCAACCTCAGCCCGATTACGAACATTCTGACCGGAATTGCCGACACCCTTACCGGGCCGCTTGGCCGGGCCATGGCAACGCTGGCTGTGATCGGCATCGGCGCGGCTTGGCTGATGGGCTACGTCGATTTCCGCACTGTCGTCTATGTCGTCGCGGGCATCGCCATCGTCGCCGGCGCCAGCGTCATCGTGAACGCGATGTGGGGCACTCAGTAATCTCATGGTTAAACGGTCCCCGCTGTTCCTCGGCCTCATTCGCCCGGCCCGCATTATGGGTCTTCCGATGTTCTATGCCGTGATCTGGATGGTGGGGTCCGTCCTGGCTTTCGTGTGGGTCCAGAGTTTCTGGACCCTCACATTCACGGCCCTGTCCTATCCGGCCCTTTGGATCGCTGCCGAATGGGACCCGCATTTTTTCGATGTGGTCACGGTCGTAAGCAAAAAAACCCGCCGAACCAAAAACCGCGATCAATGGGGTGCTGATAGCTATGAACCGTAATCTTCGGATTGGGCCTGCCGCCCTTGATGCCCTGCCAGCATGGGCCAGCCGGGAACAATCGGTGGCTTCCATGCTGCCATATGTCTCGCTGATCGACGACCTGACCATCCGCACCAGGGGCAATGAGCTGTTCCAGTGTATCCGCGTCTCCGGGCTGAACAGCCTGACGGTCGCCGATGAAAAGCTGGACCGGATGAAGGAAATTTTCGCCAGCATCATCGCCCAGACCGGCGACAAGTTTGCCTATACCGTCCACAAGGTATCGCGCCGCATCGACACGGCCCTTCCGCCCGTCGCGGATGATGGGCTTGCTGCCCAGATCGACCGGCGTTGGCAGGCCCATATGAGCCGCGCCAACCTGCGCGAACACACCATCACCATAACCGTCATCAAGCGTCCTGACGTGCTGTCGAAGATCCCGTTCTCGCAGCGCCAGTCTCAGGAAGCTCTGGCCCGGCAGATCGACGGCCAGGTGGGCCAGCTGCAAGAGGTCGTGGAGTTTCTCTGCTCGGCTTTGTCAGGCATGAACCCGCAAGTGCTGACCGCATCTAGCGGTCAACTGCTTGGCTTTCTCGAAAGCATCAATACCGGGATCGAGGTTCCGACATTTCACACGTCGCTGGACCGGACCATTGCGGAAACCGTCAGCAACACACGCGTCACCTTCAAGGGCGACAAGATTTACCTGACCGGGGGCAGCCTGCCGGATCGGGTGGGCATGATCTACTCGATCAAAGAGTTTCCGCGCGAGTCCTTCGTGACCATGTTCGATGAACTGGACCTGCCCGTCGATATGGTGGTGTCGAACTACTACGTTCCGGTCAACAGCGGCATCATGGAAGAGCGGATCGCGCGGGAACTGCGCCGCCGCGCCGCGATCAACGACAAGGCCGCCAACCTAATCGAGGCCGTGCAACAGGCGCAAAACCGTCTGGCTTCCGGTGAGATTTCTTTCGGGCAGCATCAGATGGCGGTCGCCGTCTATGCTGACAGCGAAGCGGAGTTGGCAAAGATCAGCTCGATGATTCGCAACATCGCCGTAGGCGCGGGCGTCAAGATGATCGCGCAGGGCTATACGGCCCGCACCGTCTATTTCGGCCAGCATCCCTGCAACCGTGCCTTCCGCATCCGCGAAGGCGCGATCACCAATGAACAGTTTGCCGACTTCGCGGCGCTGCATCGTGCTGCGATGGGCAAGAGCAGTGAAAATGTGCCTTGGGCCACTCCGATTACGTGGTTTCCGACAATTTCGCGCAGTGCCTACCGCTTCAACTTCCATGAAGAAGGCGATCCGAAAAAGGAACCAAGCAACGGTCACACGCTGGTCCTTGGCCGCATGGGGTCGGGCAAATCCGTGCAGGCGGCATTCCTGGCTGCACAAGCGCAACGTGTCGGCGCGCGGGTCTTTGTCTTCGACTATCGCCGGGGCATGGAAATGGCCGTGCGCGCCTTGGGCGGCCGGTATTCCGAACTGAAGGCAGGCGAACGCACGGGCCTCAATCCTCTTTGGATCGAGACGGACACGTCCGGACAGGAATGGCTGAGCGATTGGATCATTCACCTGATGGAAACCGGCCATAGCCAGCTCCAGCCGGAACAGTCCCGCGCGGTGCGCGACGCTGTGCGCCAAAACGCAGAGGCGCGAAATCCCAACCTGCGGACCTGGACGCAGTTTGCACAGCTGGTCGGCTCCACCCATGACGGGGGCGCGCTGGCGGAACGGCTGAACGAGTGGACCGAGGGAAACCGCTTCGGCTGGATTTTCGGGCGCGAGGTCGAGGATACCTTCTCGCTGGACGGCCAGTTTGTCGGCTTCGACCTGACGGACATTCTGGATAGCGAAAACCAGAAAGCCCGCATGGCGGTCCTGTCCTACATCTTCCGGCGCATCGAGCGGCAGATCGAGGACAAGCGCCCCACGATCATCGTCATTGATGAAGCGTGGAAGGCGCTGGACAACACCTACTTTGCGGGCCGCATCGAAAACTGGCTGGTCACGGCGCGCAAGCAGAACACGGTCGTCGTGATGATGACGCAGTTTGCGCATCAGCTGAACGCAACTGCACATGGGCGGACCCTGCTCCAGGCGCTGCCCACGAAGATGCTGCTGCCGAACAAGGACGCCGGTGCCTCTGACTATGACGGGCTCGGACTGAACCAGAAAGAACTGGAAATCCTCATGGGCGTGAATCCCGGTTCGCGGATCGCCCTGCTGCGGTCGGATGACGGCTCGCATGTCATCGACACCGATCTTTCGGCCCTTGGCCCACTCCTGACCATCCTCGGCGGCATGAAGGCCGGTGAGGCGCTGGTCGGCGCGGACTACCGGACCCGCCCTGATTTTTGGAAAGGATTTGAAAATGCGTAAGCGTACCCTCTGCGCCGTTTTGGCGTCCCTTGCCCTGTCTGCTTGCGCTGGCACCCAATCGAAACCGGTCAGCAGCAAGTGCTTCAATGCACGCGGCGATCTGACCTGCGAACTCCGGCCCTTGGAAGAATTGTGGGGCGAAGCGCGCCAGGACGCCGTGCGACAGGTGGGTGTCTATGAGGGCGCGGTCGAGGACGGTCCTTATGCGCAACGGTGATCCTCGCTCCATGCCCGCAAAAGGCCCGCGCGAGACGTCAAGAATCGAGCAAGGGACTGCGGGCAGCTTACGGGTAGCTCTGGCGGCCCCTGTTCTTGCCCTGATGCTGTCCAGCACGGCGATGGCGCAAGGTGTGCCGGTTGTCGATCCGGCCAAGAATGCCCGCGAGGCGGAAATTACCCTGCGGCTTGAAGCGGACCTCGTTCTGCAACGCCAGAAGGCCGAAGAAGGCCGCAAGCGTGTTGAAGCCGAACGTGAGCAGGTCGAGGCGTTGGAGGCAGTCACCGAGGGAATGACCCTGCCCGATGATGGGGCGGGGGCTGAAGAAACGGTTCGGGGATTAGAAGAAGGCTTTGCACCCTCTGCGGAAGTCTATGCCACCGACAACAGCGCCGCTGCGGACCGGCTGTTCAGCGGCGAGCGTGAGAACGTCGAACAGATCATCATCCGCGCAGCGCAAGACACCCACCACATGCAGCGCGCCGGGCTGTCGCTGATCCAGTGGCGGTGCTGGTTGCAGGCTCTCATCTGGCAGGAAAGCCGGTTCAATCCGCATGCCCAATCGCCTGCCGGGGCTTATGGTCTTACTCAGATCATGCCTGATACCGCTGGTGATCTTGGCATCAGAAGCACCTACCGGAATGACGCTTATGTTCAAGCTGAAGGTGGCGCACGCTATCTGGCGCAGCGCCTAAACGACTTTGACGGCGATATGATCTTGGCCCTTGCCGCCTATAATGCCGGGGCGGGAAATGTTCGCAGGTATGGCGGCGTACCGCCTTTTGCGGAAACCCAGAACTACGTCCGGATCATCCCGACTAAGTATCGAGAATACATGGCAGCACTAGGTGCGGCCGACCAGATCGGCAGCATTGAGGCCAGCTATATGGCGAATGCCGACCGGGCGATGATTGGCGGGGCCACGGCAGAATATGCCGATGAAGCCGGGCAGGACATGGGGCTGGCGATGGCCCGCCTTGAAGAAGCCATGTCCCGTCTTGGGGATACCGGCAACGCAGCAGAGGCGATGGCCCTGAACAGCTATGTGCGCGCCGAATTTGTGCGCCTGCTGGTCATCAGGACGCGCCTCGTCGCCACCCGCTCCAAGCCGATGACGGCAGAGCAAATAGCGGCTGCCTCTGCCTTCGCGCAGGAGCGCGCATTCTTGAATTTTGAAGGGGAATTGTAAGATGCGGATTGCATTCAAAGGATTGATCGTCGGCGCGGGTCTGTGCCTGTCTGTAGCACTGCCCGCGCCGGTCACGGCGCAGGGCGTGCCGACCGTCGATACCCAGTCCATCGCGCAGCAGATCACGCAGATCAGGCGGATGCTGGAAGATTACGGCATCCAGAGCGACATGCTGGACCAATTCATCGAACAACTGGCCGAACTGCAATCACAGACGAATGAGCTGCAACAGATCTATGCCGTCCTGACCGGCAATGCCGACATTCAGGGCCTTCTCATGGGGGATGGTTTGGATGCGGTTCTCGCTCCGAAAATGACCAGCATCCTGCAAGCCGCAAATTCGGCATCCTCCGGTGACTGGTCGGGCCTGTCGTCGGGCTACCGTGAGCAGATACAAGCTGCCGCACAATCCACGATGATCGGGGCGGGCCTCGATCCGGCGCGGGTGGAAGAAATGGGCCGGGACGGCAACGTGTCGGAAAAACGCGCGGCATCTCAGGCAACCACCGGGGCGATGGTGGCGGCCTCGGCCGACACCGCACAGCGCGAAACAGCTGTCAGTCTCCAGCGCCTAGACCGTCTAGTAGGGGAAATTCCGCAGCAGACCGGCATCAAGGAGGCCATCGACCTGAACACCCGGATGATGGGTGAGGCCGTCAGCGAGTTGATCAAGAACAACCAGCTTCTCGCCATCCAAAGTTACGGGATGGGCATGTCGGACGTGTCGCAGGCCAGTGCCTGGGCGCAGGAGCAGCAGATGCTCGATTTCACCATGCCGGATTTGCAGTGAGGCCACCGATGTTCAATCGCAAAACCAATAAGGCGCAAGCCGCAGCCGTCGCCTCCCGGAGTGTTAGTGAGACAGAGGAAGAACTGATCTACGGCGAGCGCCGGCGCGGTGCCTTCTGGCAGAAATTCGGGGTCGCGGGATGGGGTTTTGGGGCCATCGGCTGCATCATGGCGGCGGTGATCGCGGCCAGCCATGAGACGCCCGCCCCGGTCCTGGTTCCGTTCGATCCGTCCAGCGGCATGGCGCTGCCGATGGTGAACCTGCAAACAATCTCTGTCAGCAACCGTGATGCTGTCGTGCAGTCGTTGGTCCACGCCTATGTGCGCGATCGGGAAACCTACAGCATGCTCGACAATGACCTTCGGGTCCGTTCGGTACTGGCCCGGTCCTCGGGGGTGGCGCTGCAATCCATGCGCAGCCTCTGGTCGTCAGAAAACCCGGACTATCCACAACGCAAATACGGGCAGAATGCACGCATGGACGTGGAGGTCCTTTCAGTTACGCGGATCACCAATGATCGGGCCCAGGTCCGGCTGCGCAAGCGGCTGCAGGATAACAATGGGGAAACCCAGGGGCTGTTCACGGCAACGCTGGCCTTTCGCTACGACACTACTGAGGCCCGTTCGCTTGAGGATGTCTGGACCAACCCGTTCGGCTTCTCGGTCTACGAATACGCAATCACGTCTGACAGGTTGGAGGTCCAATAATGCGGGGCATTCGTTTCGCCATTGCCATGTGCGCGGCCAGCATGGGGGCGTCGAGCGCCTTGGCCGAAGTGACCCCTCGGGCGGGCAATCTCGATGCCCGTGTCCGCTATGCCCAATGGGTCGATGGACAGGTCTATCGTGTCCAGACCCAGGTAGGCCGGGTTACCTCTGTGGAGTTCGGCCCGGATGAACAGATCACATCCGTGGTTGCGGGCGATACCGTCAGCTTCAATTTCGATGCGGTGCCGGGCGGCAGTGCGTTCGTGATGAAGCCCACAACCAGCGGTGCCGCCACTAACATCAACGTCTATACCAACAAGAGGCAGTATTACTTCGAGGTTTCGGAAACTACCTCGGCGCAGTTCTCCGTGGTGCGCTTCACCTACCCACGCGGCTCAGGCAGCGCCACGCCCGCCAACCGCCAAGTCGCCCGTGGTCCGCTGAATTACGACTACGGCGGCAGCATCGTGAACGGCACCACTCCTACGCTGGTCTGGGACGATGGGACCTTCACCTACTTCAAGTTCCGCAGCACGGGTGAAATGCCTGCGATCTTCAAAGTCACGGCAGGGCAGGAAATTACGGTCAACTCCCAGACCATGCCCGATGGCGTGGTGCGTGTGACCGGCATTAACCCGTTCTGGATGCTGCGCTTGGGGTCGGTTGAATCGACTGTGGGGATGATGAAAGCCGTGAGGTTGGTACAATGAGCGATCAAGAGACTATCGACCTGCGCGAGCGACTAGCTGGCTTGGAAAAATCCGACCCCAAGGCAGCTAAGAAAGTACGCCCTGCGGCGAATGCCGGCAAGATGGCCGGACTGCTCTGTGGCGGAGCGGTGCTGGCCGGGCTGGTCTATATCTATTCACAGCCTGAAGGTGCTGCTGATTTGGGGGTGCGCGAAGCCCGAGAGTTCCAGACTGAAGGTAGCGGCTTTGGCGACCTTGAAAATCGGCCGCGCCCTGCCCCTGCCCCTGAGCCTGTCGAAGTCGCCGCGCCAGAAGCCGTCCCGGCGCCTGTCAGCGAAAACTCCGAGGTGGTCGATCTGATCCGCGGTCTACAAGATCAGATTGACCGACTGTCCGAGGCCCCTGCCGAGGACGCCGAGGGTGAGCCTGTCGTTGACACAGAGGCCCTTGACCAGATGCGCAGCGAATTGAACCAGCTGCGTGATGAAGCAGAGGCGCGCGAACAGGAATTGCGCGATCAGCTGAGCAGCCGTGATCTGCAAATCGCCGGGCTGAACAATGACCTGGACATGATGCGGCTGCAAAGCGGCCAGAGTGTCATGCCGGGCGGCCCGGACGATTTGTTGACGCAACGCCGTCAGGCTGCCGATGAAGCGTCTCAGTTAGAGCAAGCGCGGCTACAATCGTCCATGGTTGCCCTCGGCGGCGGCGGCGCGGGTGCCGTCGCTGATGCAGCGGGCTTTGGAGATGGGGCGGCTGCGCAGCAGGCAGCGCGTCTCAGCAGTGACGCGCAGTTTGTCCGTGATGCCGGGCGTCCGGTGCAGGTCCAGCGCGCAGAAATCATCGTGAACCCGTCCAACACCGTCACGCAGGGCACGATGATTCAGGCGGTTCTGGAAACAGCCATCGACTCGACGCTTCAAGGCCCGATCCGGGGCCTCGTGACAACCGATGTAGTGGCCTATGATGGATCGCGCATCCTGATCCCGCGCGGGTCGCGTCTGATCGGCAGGTACTCGGCTGACGTGGATACCGGCCAGAACAGGCTTCTCGTGGCTTGGGAGCGCATCATCATGCCCGACAACCAGTCGGTGCAGATAAGCTCCTTCGGTGGCGATGCCTTGGGCCGTTCCGGCACCACCGGCGAGGTCAACAATCACTTCTTCCGCCGGCTTGGAGCAGCGGCCCTGATTTCCACAATCAGTGCCATCCCCTCGGCCTTGCAAGACGACAGCAGCGACGGGGGCGTGACCATTTCGACGGGCGGTTCCAACGATCCCGCAACCGGCGTGTCCAATGCCGTCAGTGGCGCAACGGAGTCTGCCATCGGCAAGTATGTCTCGATGCCGCCGACCATCAGCGTGAACCAAGGCACCCGGATCACCGTCATGGTGGACCGCGATCTGGAGATTTTCTGATCATGAACGACATGACCCATGGCAGCTATCTGGATGAAGCCTTGGCCCGCATCGGGGCTGTCATCGACAGCCCCGCATTGGTGGAAATTGCCATCAACCCGGACGGCCGCATCTGGTCGTTGGAGCATGGCGATCCGGCGATGAAGCTGGAAACGCGCGCGGCGATGAACCGTCAGGAGGTCATGGACCTGGGCCGCCGCATCGCCAGCGCAGGAACACTGACCCTTGGACGGGATGCGCCGATCATTTCGACTTCCGTAGATTACCGGGGCCGTCCGATCCGCGCGCAAGTGGTCGCCGCGCCTGCTGTGGAGGCGGGTGCAGCAATCTCGATGCGGTTCTTTTCGTCCCTGCCCCTCGACAAGATCCAGGTGAGATACCTGCACGGTCAGGAATACTCGGTGGATCAGGCCCGTGCAGAAACCAAGCTCGAATTGAAAAAGCTGGCGGCCACCGGCGATATTGATGCGGCCATGGCGTTCATCATCATCAACAAGATGAACGCCCTGATTTCGGGCGCGACCGACAGCGGCAAGACGGTCTTTGCGCGAAAGATGCTGTCCTATGTGAGCGACAGCGAGCGGATGATCACCATTGAGGACGCCCCGGAATTGAAGCTGACGCAGCCCAATGTGGTGACACTGATTGCGGATCGGGACAGCAAGACCAGGACGCCGGACATTCTGCTGACCTCCTGTCTGCGGATGCGGCCTGACCGGTTGGTGGTGGGCGAGGTTCGCGGCAAGGAGGCTATGACCTTCATTGAAGCCATCAACACCGGCCACGGCGGGTCAATGACGACGATCCATGCCGAAACCCCCAAGCTGGCTTTGTGGAAGCTCGCCATCATGGCGCTGAAGTCGGAATTGCCGCTAACCTATGCAGACACGCTGCGCTACATCGCCAGCTCGATTGACGTGGTGATACAGACCGGCCGCGCCGGGGGCGACCGGGGCGTGCTGGAATTTTACATTCCCGAAACCGGGGATAATGGAGAGACAAGCCATGCTTAACCGAAAAACCCTTGTGATCGCCATATCATCCCTTGCTGCTGGTGTGGCAATTGGCGGTGCCCTCCTTGGAAGTGGGTCTCAAGCTGAGACCGATTTCAGCACGCAATCCGCCGATAAGCGAATGGCGCAAAGCCAAGTCGAGCCACAGCCTTCACAGGCAGAACGGGACTTCATGGATTTCACCATGCCCGACCTGTCGAAGCCCAGAGAAGGACAGGAAGTAACCCGATATGGATGTGTGAAACCAGATCGGCCACAATGGGCAACTGATCTTCCACGCTCCGAGGCGCAAAAATCCCTGCTCCTGACTGCCCTCTATGACGCAGCACGTTATCAGGCCATCATTGAGAACAACTCGTGCCCCTGCGAAACCGAATATCCCTCTTGGGATGAAGCGGACGCGCAATATCAGCAGATGGCACAAGGCAGACCGACTGCGGAAATTGTCGAACTGAAGCGCCAAGCAATGCGTGAGGTTAAAGATTTCCAGTTTGACGCGCTGACAGTTTGCAGCCAATCGCGGGGTCAGTGAGATGACGGTTGTCGCGCTGATTGTAGACTCTGCTGAAACCTTCCTTGAAAATGCGGCCAGATCAACTTTCTTGGGGCTGGTCGAAGCCTCTGGCACCCTTGTCGGCTACATGGCCGTGTTGGCAGTTTCCCTCGTCGGCATCAACATGATGCTCCAGCTGCGCCCGATGGCTTGGACGAACTGCATTGGCCTGATGATAAAGCTATCCTTGATAGGGATATTTGCCTGGAACTGGAATCAGTTTTGGGCGGTCGCAAATGGCATCCTGAGTGCGATCGAGGCAACCGCAGGCGGCATCCTTGCGTCGAGTGGAAACGGCATGAATGGGCCAACAATTACAGACGGATTTGCGTCGGCCATAGATGATATGCTGGACAGTTTTTCTACGGCGGCGACGACGATAGGTCGTGAGATGGGCGGGTTTTTTGGAACCATGATCATGATGGGAATTTCGTCATTGCTCATTGGTTCGGTAGCTGCCGTTTCTGCCCTGATGATCCTGTTTCCAAAAGTCGTTATCACGGTTCTGTTGGGGCTTGCTCCCATCATGATCGCAATGACGCTATTTGAGGCGACAAAGGGATTTTTCGAACGCTGGCTTGCAGCCTGCATTAGCTGGTCCTTGTATCCCCTGTTCATAGCTTCAATCTTCTCGATCATGCTTTCCATGGGAAACGATATGATCAACCGAATTGGCACAGATAGCTATGACAGTATCGGTGCTTTCCTTCCGTTTATCGTGCTTATGATACTAATACTGCTGTGTGTCGCCCTACTCCCGACTATTGTAGGTAGTGTATCAGGGAACCTGCATTTGCTCGGTGTTGTCGCGGCTTCACAGAAGTTCATGGGCGGTTCTAAGACCATCGTGGGCACTGGAAAAAGCGCATATGGGTATAGCAAAAGTGCCGCATCAAATGGCTTGGCTCTTGCCAAAACCCCAGGGCAGACGGTGCGCGGAGAAAATGCACTTGGTCGCGCCGGGCAAGCCTTTTCCGCCCACCCATCTGTTTTTCAAGCGACGACAGGGGTTGCGGAGTCAATAAATAGAATGCAGGACAAAGCTCGCACGCTTGGAAAATAGCACCGTATAAGTAACGGACATAAAGGCAGTCTAAAAGACAGCCCTTATGTCAAATAAGGAGCTAAAATGAACTTCGATCTTGAAAGCATGTCTCTGAAAGAGCTTCGCGATCTTCACAAGGCTGTCGGTCACCAGATCGACGGTTATGAAGCAAAGAAAAAAGAACAGGCCATGGCTGCTGCACAGCAGGTGGCAGAGGAACACGGCTTCTCGCTCAAGGAGCTGCTTGCTGGTGGAAAGGCGACTAAGGCAACCGTGGCGCCGAAGTACGCCAATCCTGACAATACGTCTGAGACCTGGACAGGCCGCGGGCGTCAGCCCCGTTGGGTGAAGGGTCACATAGATGCCGGTGGCAGCATTGATGATCTAATGATCAAGTGACGACCCTAAGACTGAACAGAAGCGGGCGGCCATTGGCCGCCCGCTTCATCATTCAGCAGCTTCCATTTCTAAGCCGTCATCATCTCTTCTTTGTCAGCTTTGACAGCCTCTACATTGACGCGGGCAGCCAGTAGCGCCTGAACCTTTTTATCGTCAGTGACGATTTCGGTCTGCTGGACTTCAGTGTTAGTTAGTTCACGCTTCCGGCGCATGACGAACGCAGCCTTGCCAGGTTCTTTCTCAACCGCTTCCGGCCTGTTCGCCTTTCCTTCAGATTGCGGTTCTCCAACCGTAAGTTTCGCCTTTTTAGGATCGTCCGGTGCTTTGAAAACCAGAGACGGCAACGCCGCTTTAACCCTGCTTCTTTTGGAAACCTCTTGAACCTTGTTGGTCAAAGCCTCCAGCTGATGGGTGGTTCTGACCAGATCTCCTCGCAGATCACGAATGGCCGCGTCTTTCGGATCGGGGGCTGGCAGCTGCCCCTTCTGTCCAAGGAAGATGGGCTTCAGCACCCGGTCGTCAAAATACTTGATCCGGGTCGCTTTGATCGGATGCTGACCGTTCGCGAGGATGATCACCGTGTCCTCGTGCAACCTGCCGGCTTCGTCCTCGGTCAAAAGATCGCGGTCCTCGCTCCGTTCGGAAATATTGACCCCTGCGAAGGGCCCCTTGCCGATGGTCTTGGACTTTGACGTAACCCGGTGCGTGGTCTTGCCGACCGCAGCAGACAGTTCAGACTTCGTGCGCTGCTCGGACGGCGCAAGGTAGATTTTGACCCCTGCCCCGCCCTGCAGCGATAGTCGGGTGTCCTCGCCATAGATCTTGTCCAAGGCCGGGATGGTCTGCGTAACGATCGCCAGATGCCCGCCATAGGCCCGCAAGGTCTTGATGCTGTCTGTCACGCTCGGCATGCGGCCCAGCATGTCAAACTCGTCCAGCATGATCATGACAGGCCAAGGCTCTTCTTCGCCGGGCAGATGGCTATGCAGGCTGGACAGCAAGTCGGAGAAGAACAGCCGGACCAGGGGCGCAACTGCCCTGATCTTGTCATGCGGCGGTGCCACAAAATACGCGGTCTGCGGCGTGCGGCGGAAATCGTGAAAGCTGAAATCGCTTGTCTCGGTCGCGCGGTCGATTGCAGGGTTGGACCACAGGCTGAGGCCCGAAGTCATCAAGAGCGACAGGTAGGACGTCAGGGTGCGGTCATTGGTCGAGGCCAGCCGCTCGAACATCAGGCGCGCGGCAGGGCTTTGCACCTTGTCAGCATAGGACAGATACTGCTTCTGCTTGTCGCCCCCTGCCGATGCCAGACGGTAAATCTCGCCCAAGGTCGGCGTGCCTCGTTCAATCGCGAAAATGCCACAAGCCACAAAGAGGTCGATGCCCCCGTCCAGCAGACCCTTGGCGCTATCGTCTTCGGTTTGCAGAAAGAGTTCTGCGAGAAGACGAATCTCCATCTGCCGTTGATCTGCATTCGGCAGCGCGTTGATCCGGTCCAGGGGATTATAACGATGGCTCGGCTTCTCCCAATCCAGCGGGGCGAAGCGCCAGATTTTATCCCCCATCGACCGGCGATGGCGGCTGGTCAGTTCGAAGTTCTCGCCTTTGACGTCGAGGACAACCGCACTGCCCTGAAACAGCAGCAGGTTTGGAATAACAAAGCTGATGCCTTTCCCTGCACCGGTCGGGGCCACCAACAGGCAATGCGGAAAAGATGCCGAACACAGAAACTTCCCCCTGCCTCTTGGTGATCCGATTTTACCAACCACAAAGCCGCGTCCAGGTTCTTTGAAAAACTTATTAGCTCTCAACTCTCGGCGGCTTTGCCAGTGGGCACGACCAAATGTGGTCAGTCCCTCCGTCAGAACCTTGGCCGAAAAAAGAAGGGATAGAATAATGAAACCGCCCCAGATCAGATTGATAATCTGGAAGGCTTGCGGATCGTTGTTCTTGAGTGCGAAATATCCGGTCGCAATCCAGGTCCAATCCAAATACTGCCCGTTGAAGCCATAGCGGAATGACAGGAATCCGGTTCCGATCACGTAGGCGAACCCTGTTGCAACCAGGGCAAACAGAAGGACGCCACCGAGAAGACGCAGCTTATTCATGGCCGCCTCCTTCATGGCCGCGTTCCTGACGAACGCGGTCACGCTCGGCGGTCAGCTCGTCGCTCACACGCTCGATGCCCTGCTGCGCAGTCGGATCGTTGCTGGCGCGCAGATAATCCCGCGCCAGGGTCAACTGGGCCTCCCGATCCCCGACGCCGCGCAGAACCTCCGCATCGCCGTTCTTCAACGCCGCCAGTTCCTCACGGGTCAGCAACCGCTCGATGGCCTCGCGCAGCTTGCGTTCGTCTTCGGCACCGACGGGGTTGGCGTAGCGGGCCAGCTCAGTGTGATCGGTGCCTGCACCATCGCGCGACCCGATGGACGTGACGGGCGCCCGCTCCTGCGCATCGGCCTCGCGGACACGTTCGATCTGGGCGGCGGCATCATGGCCCGGCTCGGACGTCTCGATCGCCGCCCCACGCTGTGCGGCCGCGCGTTGATGGATGGCGTCATCGACGCCATAGTCAGCCGCCACCCGATCATAGGCCGCATCGACAACCGCGATAGCCTGCTCCAGCTGCGCCTCATCGCGCAGATCAAGCCCGCGCAGATCAGCGACAGCCTGCAAATCCTGCTGGACCCACCGGGTTTCCAGAGCCGCGGAATGGGCCGCAACCCGCATCCGGGCCTCGACCTCGACCGGATCGATGCCGGTCCCGTCCAGGGCTGCACTCAGCTTGTCGCGGCCTTCCAGCGCAAAACGGGTATTCACATCCTGAACGTTCTGCGCCGAATAAATGCCCTCCGCGCTGGCTGCTTCGCTCAGATCGCGCGACCGGGTGCCGAGCGGCTGCATATGCTCCACCGAGGACAGCGCCTCAGACAGCTTGCGTTCCATGGCCGGTCGCTGGTTCGGGGCCGCGTCGGCAATCCGCACCTCCGCGTCATCAACCGCGCGCCGCAGGCCCTCCGCGGCTTTGTCAAAATCATCTTGGACGGACATGTAAGGTTCTCCCTTGGATACAATGACGCCGCCCTGGGACAGGACGGCTGATGCCTTCTCAAATGCGGTAGCCAAATCCTGCAAATTCGCTTGCGAGGCGTAGCTCGCAAGGTCGCGATAGCGCAGGGACCAATCGCGGACCTCCTCGGTGGCACGGCTCAGCGCGTCACCGGTCCGAGGCCTGCCCGAAGGGGCCTCGAAGGCAGTGCCTGTCGTCACAGCCTTTTCCTTTGCCCGCCGCCACTCGCCATCCGTGGGGGGGTAGTTGATATGCCCGCGCTGCAGGCGCGTCGTGGCCTCAAGCTGGATGCCATAGCGGGCGGCATGATCCACCATCGCCTCCTTGAAGGCTTGGTAGGTGTATTCGGTACCCTGACGGAGGGTGAAGTAATCCCCCGGCTCCCTGCCCCGCCGGTTGACGATGATATGGGCGTGCGGGTTCTTGTTCGGGCTGTCGGTATGGACCGCCACCATGTAGTCGAACCGCCCGCCAAGCTTCTCCTTGCAGATCTCGCCGGCGATCAGACTGACATGCGCGGGCTTGGCTCCGCGCGGAAACGACATGACCATGTGGCTTGTCCGGGCCGCGTTCATCTGGCCCCGCCAGTCGTCGGTCCAGCGCGATACGGCACGCTCGATCTGCTCCGGCGTCAGACGCTTCTCACCGTCCAGAAGACCGCGTGAATCATGCACGTCCACGCTCTTGCTGAACAGGTAGCTGAACTGCGACGACAGCTGCCCCTTGGAGGCACAGCCACCCGTGCGGATCATCTTGAAAAAGGCTGGCGATGCCCCCTGCGCAGCGCGCGCCATGTGCCGGGCGCCGGACAGCTGCCTGCCACCCTTGATCTTGTCCCAACCGTCCTCGAAGAGCCTGGTGGAGACACCGGCAACGGCATTAGTCCGTCCCATGTTCTGCCCCCGTCATCCCGGCCACGAAGCGGCGGACCGTCTCCGAGGCGCGCTTGCCTTCCATCTCGCGGATCTGGGCGGACACACCGTCGATGTGTTCGAGAAGATCGCTGAGAACCTGCTGCTGCGGCTTGCTTAGCTTCAGCTTCTCGCCACGCCGGACCTCGTAGTTCTTGGTGGCGACCAGCTGGTTCACGTTTCGACCGATGGCCGAAAGCTCCCGCGCCACGTCGCGCAGGGCACCAGCCAGGTCTGGATCAGGCTCTAGGAACCCGGCAGGAACGTAACACACGCGGCGCAAAGCGTCTGCCCGGCTCTTCAATCCAAGCCGTCCCGTGAAGGCATCGAAGGCCAAAAGGCTATCCCGGTTCACCGTGAATGAGACAGGCGCCGTGCTTGTATCCGAAACCTTGGCCTTGTCGTGGAAGCTGCGAACGGCGCGGTAAATGGTCGGTCGTGTCACGCCATAGGTCTTTGCCAGCACGGCCACGGGCACGCCAGCACGGACGGATGCGACGATCTTTCTCTCGTCGGCAGGCGTGATCTTTTTCGTTCTTCCTGCCATGTCCAAAGTGTAAAAAATTACGGTTGCATTTCTTGCCAATCAACCACGACACCCTCGCCTAAAAGTCGAAGACTGTCAAGGAATTCGGCTTTTAGGCGAGGGTGTCGTTCAATTTGCCTGGACTGAGGGTGCAGCGAAGCATGCACCCGAAGGATGGCCGCAGAGGGCCGCAGCGCGTCGCTGAGGCCGAAAGTCACCTCCGGTCGTGGGGTGGGTTGCAGAAACCCGCCTTCGGGCGTCCAAAGGCCCTCCAGGAGCCGCTGGTGCGCCTCACCGGAATTACCAGTTGGGCAAATCACTGTGTGAATGACGGAAAATGGCCCTAAGGCCACCTGCCTGCGCCAGATGCCAGACAACAGTCGCAGACACGACATGCCGACAAGAAGAACAGACACGACACGCCGACAAGGCAAGCAGACACGACACGCTGACAAGACATGCAGACACGACACGCCGACACGACACGCCGACACGACACGACGACACGACATGCAGACAAGACACACTGACACGACATGCAGACAAGACACACTGACCAGACAAATAGACACGACATGAAGACACGACATGTTGACCAGACATTCCGTCTCGACATACTGCTTGAATGAATAGCTGGACCAAAAAGCGTGACTAGCATTTGGCTCCAGAAAAGCGAGCCTATCCAAGCGGAGTTACCGAATGGCAATCGTCATTAGTATGATGAGCAAAAAGGGAGGCGCAGGGAAATCAACGATGACAAAGTTGATGGCATCGGCGTTTCTTTTTACGGGCAAAAAATGCCTTCTCATAGATATGGATGAAAGCGATGACTCTGTAGAGTGGTGGCAGACAGGCGTCCAAAACAATCTGACTGACGAGAAGCTTATAGCCCGGCGCGCTGAAACCGGCGATGAGCTTTTTGAGGTTATCAATAAATATGAGCCGGAAGTTGACTTCATTATCATCGACACCAAAGGAGAGGGCGTCGATTATGCTGTAGAATTGGCAAGTGTTTCAGACGTTCTTCTGGTTCCTTGCATGAATGCAAGGGGTGACAGAAAAAGAGCCTCAGAAACCTTGTCTTGGTATAATGACCTCAAGGAGCGTTCGGAAAACCCCAATGCGCTTCCGGCATTGCATATCGTGCTCGCCAGAGTGCAACCGGGCTTGTTTACCCATGTTAGAGGGAACCCGAAGCCAGACAAAATCGGTGAGCGCGAGTTTGAACGACACTATGAAATCATAGATCAGTTCAATCCCCTCTATACGATGGTTCCTGAGAAGGCGCAGTATCGGGAAATGGACGAACAGGGCGTCTTGGGGGCCATCATTGAAAAAATGAGGACCAGTCCAGATCCGAAGGATCGCGTCAGGGTCACTCATTGGGAAGTTGCAATGTCCCATGCGATTACTCTGATCAACAACGTCTTCAGCGGGCGCAAAATGAGGGAAGAAGATGGCGCGTGAGTTGATCAAGACTACCCGTGAAGACGCAACGGGGTTTCACAAACCTAAGAAGCCAGCGCGTGAATCAATTCTCAAACCGCTCGATGAAAGCGCAGTCAATGCTTTCGCACAAAAGCGCCAGCGCATTGTCGACAAACCTTCCGCAGAAAATATGCGGCAATCTGAGCAACCGACGCGCATCGACACACCTGAAGTTCCGGCAGCAGAAGAAAGCCTCGCACCTTCGCCTCGCAAGGATGCTGATACGGCACGCACGGCTGAAATGACGAAGGTGGCAAGCAAACATTCATCTACTGAAACAACGAATGAACTTGTCGATCTCGTGGTGCCGCCTCGTGACAGGGAGACAAAAGCCTTGCCTTTGACGCTTCGGCTAAGGGTTCTGAAAAGGCATGTTGCGCCATTGGTGAAGCTGCAATCAGCGGGGTTCGACGTTGAAGACCTCATGAAAGCTGCTCTCAGCCGTCTACCGACTATCAAGTTTGAGCCACGATATGTCGCCCAGGTAGCCGAACCATCCGGGGCCGGAGGATGGGGGTGTCGCCTCAATACTCGGATCAAGCCTGAAACCCTCGAAGCAATCCAAGCGCAGGTACGCGGCGGTGCGACAGCGCCTCGTTCAAAGCTGCTACTAGGCCAAGTGGAGCCGTCATGGTTTTCCAGCCTAGATCAGACTATCAAGGATTTCTCAAAATGACCTATCGCTTTTCTAGCGCGGCAATAGCCCTTTGCATTCTTGCAGCGCCAGCATTTGCTTGGGACGAGGCGACGGACTTTCGCGGGCTTCATATATATACTGCATCATCTGAAGGTATATCTTTGACTGCTGTCTGCGACCCTGACGGGGCATTCATTCCACCTACAAATCACCTGCAGGTCGAGATCCAGGGCCAGCCTTTAGAAGGCCCGTATAGCCTGAAGTCTGACGCCCATACATTCACCGGAACCATGATTGCCGGTGCGGCAATCTCTCGTGACGAAGCTGATTGGGACGATGTTGTTGCCGTATTGAAGGGCGGGTCAGCAATTGAGCTGACTGCTTTCAATCAGACTTACATGATAGACACAGGGTCACCTTTGCCCGTGTCTTGTGGCGCAGACCTCTAAAAACCACTTCGCGCCTGTATCTAATCATCGTTTCATTTGGTCGTGGAAAAAGCATCTGAGCTGGATTTGTCCACCCGTGGCCCTTGAGGCCACGGGCTTGCAGACCGCGAGCGGAACGGCCCCCATAGAGCGAAGGGACGCGAGTGGGCTGTGGTCAAATCCATCCCGTAAAGCGGCACCTTTCCCCATGCACCCGCGGCGGCGCAGCCGCCGCCCAAAGCCGCCGTCAGGCGGCGTCTGCGTGAAACGCAGCAGGTTCATGTGGCGCGGCTTGCCGCGCTGCGATGTAAGGCGAAGCCTTGGGCGGGCGGGCTGGCAGCGAAGCTGCCGGCGCGCCCGCCCGACATTCTCCCTGCGCGCCAGGACAGAGGGGCAGGGCAGGGGGGTCATCAGCCCCCCAACCTTTCGCCAACGCGGCTGTCGATTGGTCAGATCATAGCGCAATCCCCGGTTTCACGTTTCCATCCCGGTCCAGCCAACCGCGCGCCTCCGCGCAACCGATGCAGATGCAGGTTCCGGTTCCGCCGACTGTGACAGGAGCCAGATAGACCGGGGGATTGGTCGTGCCGCATTTGCGGCACGACAGGTCGGGCAGGGGGCCGCTCACGCGGCCGCCCTTTCTTTTTCGACGTGCTGGCGCTTGGTCAGCAAATCGGCGGCTTTCTGGGCCTCGCTGGCGGCTTTGAAGATCAAACGTTTGTCGTCGTTCAAGGCGCGCAGCCAGCTTTTCAGATAAGCCCCGGATTGGGCAAAGTCGGGGGTCAGGCCAAGCTGCGCGCAGACCATGCAGTTGCCGATCTCGGCAATCAGTTCCTCGAACGCATAAGCCTTGCGGTCGGTGAAACGGGAAAAGCGGTCAAGGCGGGTGCTGTGTCCAGTCCAATGGCAAGCCTCATGGGCCAGCGTCCCATAATAGCCTGCCGCATCGTGAAAGGTGGCAATCGGGGGCATGTGGATATGGTCGGCGGCGGGGTTGTAGTAGGCTTGCGGTTCGTCGCTGGTGCGAATGTCGGCCCCGGTCGCGGCAAAGAAAGCATCAAGCGCCGGGTCGGGTTCGGTCCCAAGATCGCGCGCGGTCTCGGCGGGGGTGCCATAGTATTCCGGGGCCAGCCCCTCGATCTGCTCGGCGTTGAACACGCTGTAAGATTTCAGGTAGGGCAGGCGGCGTTCCTCGCCGGTGTCTTTGTCCTCGCGGTCAAACGTCCCATATTTGACAACCGTGGCGCATTTCTCACCCTTGCGGACCTGTCCGCCCGCTTCTTGCGCTTGGCGATAGGTGAACCAGAACGGGGCGCGATAGCCCTTGGCGTCGGCGGCAAGCCACAGCATCAGGACATTGATGCCGGAATAGGGTTCTCCGTTGCTGCGCAGCGGGAACGGTGCGCCGCCTTTCTCGCCGGTCCAAGGCTTGCGCCATGCGGGGGTGCCGGACTCGATGCTGGCAATGATGCTGTCGGTGACATGCTGGTAGAGGTCGAACGATTTAGCCATTTGGCTTTCCTTTCTTTGCGACGATCCCGCCCGGTCTTTGCGCCGTGGTCGGGTGCCCAAAATGGGCGGGGGGTCAGGCGAGGAAGCGCGAAGCGCGCCCCTCTCCTGAACCCTTGCCTCCCGGCGAGGGCAGGGGGGGAACCGCCGCAATGGGAAAATCCAGCGGACAAGGGGGTGGTGCGGCCCGCAGCGCGAAGCGCGAGGACACGGCCCCGCAGGACGTGCAGCATTTTCGTGTTGCGGTGGGGGACCAGCGGTCCCCTGACGGACAGGCGCGCAGCGCCTGGCCCAACAAGGGCAGGGGGCGTTTGGCTTGTCCAAATCCCCCCTGCGTCTCGATCGCCGCGCCTGGCGCGGGGATCTCGTTATTCTGAAAGAGGCCGCGGTGGGTCTGTGCCGCAGCTGCCGCAAGCCGCACCCGGTTGCCCACAGGCCCTTGCTCGATCCTTGATGTCTCGCGCGGGCCTGCTGCGGTCCCGCGCCTTCACTCCCAAGGTCGTTCCCGGCGCGCGACTGGACAACCGGGTGCGCCTCGCGTCAGCGGTCCCGCCCGTCAGGGACGAGATGGACGGGGCAGGGCGCCCAGGACCGGTGTGCGGGGGGATGGCTCGGGACGAGACATTCAACCGTGCAGCGCAGCCGGGCGCATCGCCCCGACCAGCTCGGGTGGAGGCCGGTCTTGCCGGCCGGAACCGGGGACGCGGCCCGAAGGGGACGCCCAAGTAAGTAGACCTATTATTCTGACTGGAAATACTGCGTGATGCCCGTATCAGAACCGACAACTTCTGCCGCATCCTATTGATCAAGCCGACCCTGTTTCAGGGGTTTTCGGCTCATGATTTACTCGCCGGTCTGGCCATTCAGCCGATCTAAGCGACCTATCCCACGCCGTCGAAGCGTTGCCCGCACCTGCTGTCAATTCTTACGGCAAGACGCCACGGGCATGTGACCGTCCGGCTTTACCCCCCCGAATTCACGCCATAAGAAACCACCGCAAGGCCCTTATGACAGCACGCTATTCTGCGATAGAAGCCGATTTTCGCGGTCTTGCCACATCTGCCTGAAACCATCGGGCCAATCCCTGTCAAGACATTGCCAGCCGCGTTTTGACGCTATATCTGGGACTTAGCTCCGAGCGAGCCACCAGGGAATGAGCGTATGACCCGCTTTGCTGCGTTTATTGCCGAACAGAATTGAGCCGCTGCTATGGCTCAACATGGTCCGAACCGCCAAGTCTAATCCGACACCTCGGGGTTAGAAACTACGGTAGCGGGCAGAAAGGAGAGAGAAGATGGCGTACGAGAACGCTGTTCTTTTCCTCATGGTCGCCCAGCTTTTGGTAGCGATCGTCAGAATGCACTAGTGGCATATCTGATCCGGCTGAAGGCTTAGTCAGGTGTGTCCCTGGCTAAGAAAAATGCCCCGCAGCGATTGCAACGCTGCGAGGCTACCTCCGAAGAGGCTGTCTGGATCGACAACCTCATCTAATCGGATTGAGGAAAAATAGGAAGCCCCGGCTGCGAAGCAGTCGGGGCTACTTAATGCCTTGGCTCGGCATCTCTAGGTCTCAATGTCTTAACCCTGTTACGCGCGAAGCGCGTTCGCCTAATAGCTGATGCCCGCTCTTAGCGGGTATTCCGCTTCCCGGCCTTGGGGGCTCACAGCAAAACATATGAAAATGGCCCCGCCGAAGCGGGGCCTGAGTTACTCCGTCGCAAAAAGGAGTAGGTTTTGCCTAGCACTTCTGAAGGGTCAGCACCACGGTATTAATGCGGACGCCCACGCTGGCGAAGCTCTCGGGCGGCAGGTCGCGCCACTGGCGGCACCGATAGCCGCGCGGGGAATGCTGTGCGGCCCATGCCCGGAACCGCTCATGCTTCGCGGTCGATCCGACCTCGGCGGACGCGGGTAGGATCGCGCGCAGCTCGCCGCCCGGCGCAAGGAAGTCCCACGCATGTTTGACGTGATCCATGAAATGCGTGCCTGAAAACGGCGGGTTCATCAGGATCAGGTCATAGACCGGCGCAGGCGTGACCTTCAGGAAATTTGCGCAATGAACCTTCAGCGCAGGGTGAGCCATGCCCCGCAATGCCGCTGCCCGGTCCGGGTGGATTTCAATAGCGTCCACGGTTGCGCCCATCTTCAAGACAGGCCGGACGATGGCGCCGATCCCGGCGCTTGGCTCAAGAACACGGGTGCCAGCCTTGATCGTCAGATCAGAAAGCAATTCTTCGACCGTCGCCGCAGGCGTCGGGTAGAAGGCAAGATCCTTGGCAACGGCAGTGCCAGTGCGGAAGTCGGCGGGCTGCTCGTCGGCCCCGGCGGCATCGGCCAGCACTTCGCCGTAATAGTTCGCCAGGACCTGATTGACCTTCCGCAGCAGGTCCGCATCCTTGACCCACAGGTGCAGGTTGCCGTTCTTGAAGCATCGGGCCGTGAAATACTCAGTCTCGATCTCAGTTTGCCGCGCGCCCCATCCGCCGCGCCGGGCGGCATTGATCGCGCCCTCAAGATCGCCGTAGCTCCGCTGCCCGGACAGTTGCGAAAACACCCGCTCGACGTCCGCCAAGGTGCGTCGCATCTGTTCGCCCCTGCCGGAATAGGACCAGTAGCCGCCATCATCGAAAACCCATGTGAAGATCATGCGTTTGCCGATCTTGAAGGCGTCATGGCTCTTGAAAGACGGGTCCAGTTCGGAAAAGGCGCGGGCCACGCCCCGCATGAAAATCAGGTCGGCATCGAGGGTCAGGCGTTCCAAGGTGGCGCGGATGTTCTCAAGCGTCGGCTCGGGCATGTCATCTGCGCCCATCTGCTTGTCCAGCTGGTCCCGCTCGGTGCGGTCCATGATTTCTTTGAGGCGGCTTTCCTCAACGATCCGCAACCAGATTGCGGCATCGAGGGTGCGCTTGTACCGGGACAGGACGGCAACAGGGTCGAAGGTGGAAAACAGGTCCGATTTGACGGCCTCGTTGTCGCTGTAGTGCAGATAGCAGGAATGCCCCGCGGTCGCTCCCTTGGCTGTCTCGGCCGCGTCCAGTGCGCGGCTGTAGCCGTCCGACAGGGTGCCGATGGCGTCCTGCATCTGCGTCAGCGCGGCCTCACGGGCGGCACAAATGCTCATGATGTTCATCGGTGCGACCAGTGCGCCGGCGCTGAAGGTGGTGCGGGTGTTCATGCTGCTGCCTCGCTCTCGATGGCTTCAAGGATTTGCTCGCGCAGCTCGGACAGCGGGTGCGCGTCGAAGTCGTCACCGCGAAAATCTTCCGGGTTCTCGTAACCGGGGATTTCGTCGTGGATGCGTTCGGCCAGGCGGTCGGCAAGATCGGCCAGCGTCCCGGCGACAGTGACAGTCTCAAGGTCGGCATACTCGAACCGGGCTGCCGCGTTCTCTGACAAGGCGGCCAGCGCAAGGCCCGCATCGTCGGCCTCGGCGTCATGGACAAGCCGCCAGCCTGCGCCGGTGTCGCCATAGATCGACCAGAACGCCCGGCCCGCAGGGCTGCAAACCTCGATGGCTTCCGCATCCGTGCCCTCGCGGATCATCCTGACCGGCGACACGCGAAAGTCGGTGAAGGTGGCGGGGGTATCCCCCGCCACGAAACCGTTGAAGGAAAACCCGCTCATGTCGTTGCCTCCTGCTTTGCCGCAAAGGCATCGAGCATCAGGTAAAGCGTCTCCATCGCGGGCGGATCGCCATAGACGACCGTGCGCCCGACAAGTTCGGGATCGGCTTCGCACTTGGCCCGAACGGGCAAATCGTGATCCAGATAGGCGTTCACGGTGAAGCGGAATTTCCCTGTCCCGGCGTCGTAGAAATAGACGTGCCACTTCACCAGCTGGTCGGGGTTCTCGTCGGCTTCCGCAAACAGTTCAGCCGCTGCGATCCGCTGAACCTCCAAGGATCGGGCGCAATCGCGAATGAGACCATTGCTTTTTGGCCCGCCAAAGGCCGCGTTTTCGCGGATGCCAAACGCATTTCCGGGGCAACGCTCCCGCACAAGGCGGGCCAGGATTTGGGCACTCCGGGCGCTGCCCGTCGCTGCGACATAGGGAGCGGGGTGAATATCGGTCTGCACGACAGAAAAACGGGTCATCTTCGGCTCCCTCACTGGCTCAGTGCCGAATAGGTGCCTTCATCCTCATAGCGGATGATGGCATCGCCGGTCTGGGACAGGCCGCCCCAGAAAGGGCCAAGGAAACCGGCAATCTTGGGCTGGCCCTGCAACTCGGTGCGCAGGCTCGCGCGGGTCTCGGTCCCGGTGATTTCGGTGCCCATGTCATCGACCCATGCGGCAAGGTCATCGGTCACAACGCGGCTCATGCCGCTGTCGTCGGTCATGGTGATGATTTCAAAAAGTGCCATTTGGCTTTCCTTTCTTTTGCGACGATCCCGCCCGGTCTTTGCGCCGTGGTCGGGTGCCCAAAATGGGCTGGCAGGGGGCAGATAGTCCTGCCTTCAGGGGTGAGAAAAACTGCGTGAAAACAGGGGGGACTGTCCCCGATGCGAAGGCGGGCTTGCCTTTCCTGTCACAAAGGTTTGCCTCTGATGGGTTGCAGCCCGATCTCTGCCCCGTGTTCCAAACTGATCCGACATTTCGCGGCGCTCCTTCCTGTTCCGCCAGTGGCGAAGCCATCGCTGCTTTTCACTTTGGATGACCTCATGTCATCCGAAGGGCAAAGCAGGGTGGGCGCAGCCCGACCTGCGGCCGGACGGCGATCAGACACACGGGGCCGGAGCGGTGAAATTGGGAGGGACCCGCGCGCTTGCGCGTGGGAGGAACCGGATTTCTCCGTGGAGGCTGACGCGCAGCGGCACCAGAGCCCGTGTTCGGATCGCCGGCCGGATGGCAGGCGGAAAAATGAAATCAAAGATCGTCAGCCGTGCCAGAGCGAAGCGGCGGCGCGGCTGTCTTCTGGATCAGCGATCGCGGTGCCCGCGATCACCATATCTCTGAAAAAAGCAGCCTCTCGACTGCCAGGCAGCATCGACGCGAAGAGCCCGAATGTATGTGCCGGCTGCTGTTCGCAATTGAGAATTTGGCGTGGCTGCGGAAGTCGCTCATATGTATCCGGCCTGTTGGATCGGCTCGTGGGCCGTGGCCATGATGGGGTTACGCACGCGCCTTGGTCTCATTAGCGGACAGGTCGATGACGACCCTTAGGGCTCTCAGACTCTGGGGGCGTAGTTGATCCGTTCCATGCTGTTCTCTCTTTCGCGAACGTCGTGATGGCGGAGGAAGCCTCAGACGGCTTCCATCACCATGTCTCTGTCTCTTGCAGCGTCAAAGCTGGTGCCGTGACGCAAGATGCTCCAGGCGATCCGGGCCAGCTTGTTGGCCAGCGCGATGGCGGCCTTGTTGCCGGGCATGCGTGCCACGGCTCCGGCCAGCCAGTTGCCGAAGCTGAAGTTCGGCCAAAGGTGGGGGCGCATCATGATGATCCGCGCCGCCTGAACCAGCAACATCCGAAGATACCGACTGCCCCGCTTGGTGATCCTGCCGAGGATTGTTCGGCCGCCCGTGCTGAACTGCTGGGGCACCAAGCCTACCCAAGCCGCGAAGTCGCGCCCTCGGTCAAAGGCTTCCCCCTTCCCGATGGCTGCAACCATCGCCGTCGAGATCATCGGGCCGACGCCGGGGATCGACATGATCCGGGCACAGCTTTCCTCACTCCGGCTGACCTCCTTGATCTCGTCTGAGAGCTGGTCGATCCGCTTATCCAGCCAGTGCCAATCGTCTCGAAGGCCAGTCAGAACCCCGCGCATCCGGGGCGAGATCTCATCCCGGCGCTGATCGAGGATTGCCTCGAACGAGTTGTTAAGGGCCCGCAGGCCAGAGCGCACGGTGATCCCATGCTCGATCAGAAAGGCGCGGATCTGGTTGATGGTCGCGGTCCGGCGCGACACCAGCCTTGAACGAACACGATGCAGCGCCTGCAGATCAAGCTGGTCCTGGTTCTTCTCCGGGACGGTTCGTAGGTTCGGGCGCAAGGCGGCTTCGGCGATGGCCTCGGCATCGTTGTAGTCGTTCTTCTGACCCTTGTTGAAAGGCTTCACGTAGATCGCAGGTATGATCCGCGGCTCGAAGCCCATCCCACGCAGAGTGCGGCTGACGACATGGGCACTAAGGCAGGCTTCCATCCCGACGATGCACCGCGGAAGCATGCCGAATGTTTCCTGCAATGCGAGACGCTTGATCTTCCTCCGCAGAACGACCTGGCCCGATCGGTCAAAGCCGACCAGGTGGAACACGTCCTTCCCGATATCGACACCGACTATGGAGAGATTTTCGAGGCTTCCTTGTTTCTTGGCACACATGGCTGCTTGTCCTTGTTGCACGGTTGATCCCGGTTCAGGATAACACGACGGTGGGGAAGCAGCCGGCACATCCCATTAGACGACACTCATGCCGCCTGCAGCGAATGCAGATGCAGCAAGAGTGATCGACCCAAACCGGACCTTGGTCCGGGCAAGGCCAACTATGGTTTAGGGCGACGCTCATCCCATAGCGGTCATTCGTCATGCGAGGCAAAGGGTGCCGCTCTGCCGTTTCGGGTGGGAACAGCGAACTCTCTCCGCACTGCGTATCTATGTTGCGAACCTGACCAATGCCTCGCCACCGACATGGCCGAGGTGAAGCTGGAGCACGGCACTGATGACGAGACGCGCGATATGCCGCAGAAGATCGTCGACGCGCAAAAGAAAGATATTGCCGAGGTGACGGCCATGCTGGACCGCATGGGCGTTGAAGTGCCGGAATAATAGGGTGGACCCGCCTTGCGCGGGCCTGTTCTTTACAGAAGAGCTGAGACAGCCTCGCGTTCCTCCTCCAGTTCGGCGATGGTGCGGGCCATCATCTCGCGCTGGAAATCGGTAGAAGTCAGACCTTCGACGCGTTCGTATGTGCCGTTCGCACAGATGACCGGAACGCCTAACATCAGCCCCTCGGGGATACCGTATTCGCCGTTCGAGTGGACGCCCATCGACACCCATTTGCCCCCCGTGCCGTGAATCCAGTCATGCATCTGGTCGATGGCGGCATTTCCGGCGGACGCGGCCGAGGATGCGCCCCGCGCCTTGATGATTGCGGTGCCGCGCCGGGCAACGTTCGGGATCAGGGTGTCGCGAGACCATGCGTCGTCGCCGATTAGGTCGGGCAGTTTGATGCCCTGCGCGGTGGCTTCGGTCCAGTCCGCGAACATGGTGGGGGAATGGTTGCCCCAGACGGCCAACCGGTCGATCTCGGCCACGGCGACGCCTGCCTTCGTGGCCAGCTGCGTCAGCGCGCGATCGTGGTCAAGCCGGATCATCGAGGTAACGTTCTCGGTCGGGAAGTCGGGCGCGTTGGCGGAAAGAATCATCGCGTTGGTGTTCGCGGGATTGCCGACGACCCCGACCTTCGCGTCATGCTTGGCGGTCTCGTTCAGCGCTTGGCCTTGGGCGCGGAAGATCTCGGCATTGGCCGACAGCAGATCGCGCCGCTTCATCCCCTTGCCGCGCGGGCGTGAGCCGACGAAGAACGCCGCATCCGCATCGCGGAAGGCCGTCGCCGGATCGTCGGTCACCATGGTCTCGACCAGCAGCGGAAAGGCGCAATCCTGCAGCTGCATCACCACGCCGCGAACAGGATCCTGCGCCTGCGGCAGGTCCAGCAGCTGTAGGATCACCGGCCGGTCGGGGCCATGGACATTGCCCTTGGCGATGCGGAACAGCAGATCTGGACGGCGGCGCCGGTGACGGCGATGCGTCTGGGGGTGGATGGGGTCACCGTCTCCTCCCATGGGTTGCAGGAACAGGTGGGCCCGCGGAAGACAGCCGTCCAATGCATCGTTCCGCTTGGATCAATCGCCTTGTTCGATGAATGACGCGACACCCTCGCGGAATGCGGCCGACCCGCCTTGCGCCGGATGGCGGACATAGGTGGCGCGAACGCGCAGGCCCTGCGCTGCGCGTTCGGCCACGCGCCCGATGCAGAGGATGCGCGACGGGCGTTTCCACGCGATCAGCGCATGCAGGGCGGGCATGGTGGCGGCAATCTCGGCCACGGTCGGCATCGCCTCCAGATAGACGCGCAGGTTGCAGCGGCGCATTTCAGGGGCACCCGCAGCCTCCACCGCCGGATCATGGTCGCGGTAAGGGTTGAACAGCCGGTCGGTGGACGCAATCGCCATCAGGGCGCGCAGCACCTCATCCAAGGGCGCGGTCCAGAAACGCTTGGGCGGCTCGGCTCACATGGCGGCCGGTGGGACGCACGGCGTTGAAATGGCGCGGCGGGATGGGGAACGCGATCTCGAACAACCGACCCGCTGCCAAGGATGCCTCTATCACCACGCGCGACAGGGCGGAGACGCCAGTGCCCGCCTCGACCGCCGCACGGACAGCCTCGTTCGAGGGAAGCTCCATCCCCACGCGCGGCACGATCCCCGCCGCCGCCAGCGCCTGTTCCAGAATGGCGCGCGTGCCAGAGCCCTGTTCGCGCAGGATCCACGTCGCCGCTGCCAGATCGGTCACGGGCTTCGCCGCCACCACGACCAGCCGGTCCGTTGCGGCGGGGATCAGGGTGAACGCGGGCGAGGTCACCTCATCCTCGACAAAGCCCAGATCGGCCTCACCCTCGGCCACCGCCTGGCACGCGTCATGGGTGTTCAGGATGCGCAGGGTCAACGCGATCCCCGGATGGGCGGCCTGGAAGGTCTGCATGACCCTGGGCAGCCAGTAATTCGCGACCGTCTGGCTGGCCACCAGCCGTAACCGCCCATGATGCAATCCCATCGAGGCCGCAAGGAACCCCGCCGCATCCTCGGCCCGCGCCACCACCGCCCGCGCCTCGGGCAGGAAGCTGCGGCCCAGATCGGTCAGCACGATGCCGCGCCCCACGCGGTCGAACAGGCGCACGTCGTGGCGTTCCTCAAGTGCTGCAATGGCGGCGCTGGTGGCGGACTGGGTCAGGTTCAGCGCGCGGGCGGCCTCGGTCACATGCTGACGTTCGGCCACGGCGATGAAGATGCGAAGCTGTTCCAGCGTCATGCGGCAGTCCCCAGATGCGACAAGGCGAAGGCCACGAGGAACCCGAGCGTGACCAGATGGCCGGTCTCGCCGCGTTCGCCCTCTACCGCCTCGGGGATCATGGTATCGGCGATCATGGTCAGCAGGGCGCCGGCGGCCAGCGCATTCACCGCCGCCAGCAGATAGGGCGGCGCATCCCCCAAGGCCGCTGCACCGATCAGCGCCGCCGCGCCGGAACACAGCACGATCGCCGCCCACAGGCCGAACACATACCCCGCGCTGCGCCCCGCAGCCTTCATCCCGACTGCGCTGGACAGACCTTCGGGAAAGTTCGACAGGACGATCGCCGCGAACATGGCGATGCTGACGCCGCCGTCGTCCAGCATTCCCACCCCCAGCACGACCGATTCCGGTATCCCGTCCAGAAACGCCCCCGCCGCGATGGCCAACCCGCCGCCCTGTGCCGCCTGCCGCTGCTGTTTCCCAGACCGCTTGCGATGGTGCCCGCCATTCCGCGATATCAGCGCGTTGGCCACCGTATACAGCACTGACCCCGCCACGGCCCCCAGCACCACCGGCCAGATGCCCGCCTTGCCGAACCCGTCCAGGATCAGGTCATAGCTGACGGCCGAGATCAGGATCCCGCAGCCGAACGCCATGAACCCCGTCGTCACCCGTTTAGGAAACGGCGCAAACCATGCCAGCGCGACGCCGATCAGCAGCGACGATGCGCCCGCCAGCCCCCACAATCCCGCCTGCATCCAGATCGCCATCATCGTCCCATCGTCTAATCCGATCATTCGGACAAGTTTAATCCGTTGGATCGGTTGCGCCAGCCCCTCTATCTTCATACCCAAGGAGATACCCCATGACCTTCGAGAAAATGCGGGCCGTATCGCTCGGCCTCCAACCGCTCAGCCGCCTCGACAGCCCGCGCGAGGTGGTGCGCCAGTTCACCCCGAACTGGTTCGCCGCCACCATGGGCACCGGCATCCTGTCCATCGCGCTGGCGCAAACCCCGTTCCGCGCGGTGGGCGAGGCGCTGTGGATCCTAAACATCGGCCTTTTCGCGCTGTTCAGCGTGCTTTACGCGGCGCGGTGGGTGTTCTTCTTCGACGGGGCGCGCCGCGTCTTCGGCCATTCGGTCGTGTCGATGTTCTTCGGCTGCATCCCTATGGGGCTGGCCACGATCATCAACGGCCTGCTGATCTATCGCGGCGCGGTGGGGCTGGCGGAAACGCTGTGGTGGATCGACGTCGCGATGGCCGCCGCCTGTGGCATCGCCATCCCCTATCTGATGTTCACCCGCCAAAGCCATTCCATCGACCAGATGACCGCCGTATGGCTTCTGCCCATGGTCGCGGCCGAGGTGGCGGCAGTGACGGGCGGGCTGCTGGCCCCGCATGTCGGGAACGGCCTGACAGTGCTGTGGGTGTCTTATACCCTCTGGGCGCTGTCGGTGCCCATCGCGATGAGCGTGCTGGTGGTGCTGGTCCTGCGCCTTGCGATCCACAAACTGCCGCATGCGTCGATGGCGGCCTCGGCCTGGCTGGCGCTTGGCCCCATCGGCACCGGCGCGCTTGGCCTGATGACCCTGGGCGAGGCTGCGCCCGCCATCTTCGCCGCGCACGGGCTGGACGCCTATGTTGGCGCCGCGCAGGGCGTCGGTCTGATCGGCGGGATGATCCTGTGGGGCTACGGCCTGTGGTGGTTCGCGATGGCCGCCCTGATCACCGGGCGCTACCTGCGCGAGGGGCTGCCGTTCAACCTCGGCTGGTGGGGCTATACCTTTCCCATCGGGGTGTTCGCGGTGGCAACGCTGAAGCTGGGCACGCTGATGCCCATCGGCTCGATCCACGTCTTCGGCCTGATGCTGGTGGCCCTGCTGGCCGTGATCTGGGCCATCGTGGCCACGCGCACCGTGCGCGGGGCGTGGCGGGGTGATCTGTTCGTCGCCCCTTGCCTGAAGGAGGATTGAGATGATCGCCACACGTCGCACCGTTCCGGCGGGTGCTGCCGCCCTGATGCTTTCAGCATGAGACTGCAAAACAAAAAATCATAAGCCGCAAATAATGCTTCGCATCCCTTGCGGCTTATCTACCGAATGCTAGGCAAAGCATTTCCTTCAGTTGGTTGAAGGCTCTGCTTATGCCAGTTCACCAAAGCGGACGCTCACGGGGCCAGGATAGATCGACACAATGCGGGACGATACGGAGCGGACGGTCAGGGATAGACACCTGTGAAGCGGCTCTGATAACGCGGCGCGCAAAAGGAGGCCGTGGACACGCCAACCTCTTTTCATGCTAGGCTCAAAAGTAAGATCAAAACCTTTGGGAGGAGGCTCAGCGATGATGGGTGATTTCAAGATAGGCCGTCGAAGCCTGCTGGCCGGAAGTGGTGCCATCTTGTCCGTGATGGCCAGCGGTGTCCGTGTGCAAGCTCAGGAAAGTGTGACGGCCCTGCCTGACTATGTCAGTTGGAAAGACGCCGATGCACTGATCGTGCACTCCAACAGCACGATCGAGATGGAGCGGTCTGCGTTTGGAACCTCTGCGTTTACGCCTGAGGACAGGCTGTATGTCCGCAACAATGTGGCACCGCCTCCTGCTTCCATTCTTGACGATCGCGATGCATGGGAAGTCAGCATCGACGGCGTGGCAGAGCCTCGGAGCCTGACGCTGGCCGAACTGAAGACAATGGGGATCACGACTGTTGCCATGGTCCTGCAATGCTCCGGGAACGGCCGTGCCTATTTTGAGCACGAGCCGTCCGGCACACCTTGGCAGGTTGGTGCTGCTGGCTGCGTCATGTGGACGGGTGTGCCCTTGAGAGTCGTGGTTGACGCTCTGGGGGGAGTTGCGGAGGGGATGGAATACGTGACCGGCACGGGTGGAGAGACGCTTCCCGAAGGACTTGATCCGCTGACATTGCTCGTCGAGCGGTCGGTGCCCCTGGATGCGCTCGATGATATCTTGCTGGCGTGGGAGCTGAATGGGGAGCCGATTTCCCTGGCCCATGGCGGTCCGCTGCGCATGGTCGTCCCCGGGTTTACGGGCGTCAACAGCGTGAAATACGTCACCAAGGTCGCCATGACCGCGGAGCAGTCGCCAGCGCTGATCCAGCAGACGCGCTATCGGTTGCAGCCTGTGGGTGAAGAAGGCGGCCCGGACCATCCGTCGGTCTGGCAGATGTCGGTCAAATCCTGGATCACCGGCCCGTTGGATGCGACCCAGGCTGGTCGCGTTCAGGTCACGGGTGTGGCGTTCGGCGGAACAACCAACGTCGCATCAGTCGAAGTATCTGCGGATGATGGCCAGACGTGGAGCACAGCAGAGTTCATCGGACCTGATCTCGGGAAATTTGCGTGGCGTCCCTTTGTGGCACAGATGGATCTGCAGCCCGGCATGTATCGGCTGGTCAGCCGGGCCACGGATGCGGACGGAAACCAGCAGCCTGAGCAGACTGAGCCCAACGACCCCGGATACAACCATAATGGGTGGCGCGCGCCCGGCATCGAAATCGAAGTGGCATGACACACGCGGCTGGCGGTTCGTGCCGGACACCCCTCAGATCAACGGAAAACACATGAACAAGACACTGAGTGCCGCGGCCATTTTGCTTTCATCCTTGTCAGGTATGGCTGTAGCTGAAACAGACTCTGCCCGGATCGACATGGGCAAGGCACTTTTCACACAAGGGGCAGAGCCGTCCTGCTCGATCTGCCATACCCTGGCCGATGCCGAGACAATGGGAGAGATCGGGCCGAACCTCGACACCATGCGTCCCGATTATGACCGCGTCATGCGGGCGTTGGTGAACGGCGTCGGACCGATGACGCCGTATGACAGCCTGACGGACGAGGAGTTGGACGCTCTGTCCCACTATGTCGCAAGCGCGACCAAGGCAGACAACGTCGAGCCCTGAGATGATCGATGGCTCTTCTCCACGACGGAACTGAACGAAAAACCCCCCGCTTGCAGGCGGGGGGTTACGTTTAGCGTCTTGCTCATTCCATCGCCGTTCAAGCCGGGACTTCAGGCTGACGATGAGGGTTCAGCATTCAATCGCATTGCGTTGGACAGATCTGCGGTCAGGTCAGACCTCATGCTTTAGAGATGCTGGATCGTAGACCCCTTCAGCGGGTCCAGCCTTCGGTTTCCATCAGCGCCTGCGCCTCGTCCGTAACCAGAAAGTCCAGAAAGGCCTGCGCCTCCGGGTCAGCATCCGGCGCGATGGCGACGTTCAGGTCGCGCCAGATCGCGCGGTCCTCGGACAGCGACACGGCCTCGATCACGTCGGGATTGCGCGCGGTCCAGTCGGGCCAGGTGATCCAGGCATCCGCGTCCAGATCGGTGAACGCCTTGAAGCTGGCGCCCGACCCGTGCTCGAACGCCACGATGTTGCGGCGCATGCCCACGACATCGTCCAGATTGCCCGTTCGCCCTGCGATATCCTCCCAGACTCCGGTGCCCGATGTGTTGCCGACGCCGGCGCCCTCGGTCACGACGATCTTGACGCCGTCGGCCAGAAGATCGTCGAAGCCGGTGATGCCCTTGGGGTTGCCGGCCTTCACCGCGATGATGGCGGGACGCAGGTAGATCGGCTGAACCTGATCTGACGAGAACGAGGTGTAGGTTTCCAGAAACGCAGTCATCGACTGCTCGGACGTCCCCCAGATGATGTCGGCATCGGCCTGCGCCTGATCGGACCATGTGGGTTCTGGTCCGAAGGTGATAGCAACCTCGGTGCCCGTTTCGGCCTGCCAGACATCGGCGACCTTCTGCAGCGCGCTATGCGGCCCGCCCGCACCATAAAGACGCACAACGCCGTCGCCAGCCTCACGCGCGATCGCGGGCGCTTCTGTGGCTGCGTCCTGGGCAAGGGCGGGGGTGGTCAGAGACAGGCTTATGGCCAGAAGGGATGTCATTTTCATCAAGGCACTCCGGTCGAACAGGATCGCGGCGGCCTGATGCCGACGCCATGTGACGTCTAGAACGCTGCAGCTGGCGTAAACGCCCGAACGGCTTCGCCGTTTTCTGCCATTTCTACGTCACTCTTGCGTGTGGGGCACGGCTGACGCGTGATAAATGCTGACTAGTCAATTCGATCAAAAGGTCAGCGCTGACGCTGGCGCGCAGGAACGCATCCGCTGCGCAGCTGACATCGCCCTGTGTCGACGTAACGCCTGAGAGCCGGCGTGCCAGCAGCGCGAAAAGGCCATCGTCGCCGAATTCGTAGCGGCGTTCGAGTAGGTGTGTGTGAGTGGCCGCGCTTTGATAAGAATATGGGATGACGAGCGGCTGCTTCCGGACTCTAGACCTGTAAATATCAGGAATCTTTAGCGGCGGCTTTCCGCCCAGCACGTCGCTGATGCTGCAATTGCGAACGGTCTTAGCGTAGGCGCACTCAATGGCCGAAAGGTCCCGAAAGCAGACGGATCGATCCTATGATCCAGGGTCCGCTATGCGGGACGAAGCGGACGGTTGCTGTTTCACCCGTCTTTTGTGAAGATCCCTCCTATCCAGCAAAGTTAGGCCATGGTGCGGCTTTCAATCAAAGAGGCTATTTTTGTCTTAGGGCGCCAGAATGTGCCGGAAGGCCATCTGATATGGCCGCGGCAATGTCCCGAGCTGTTCGTAGCAAATCTTAACCTCGATCAAGGCTATCGAGGCAGTTGTGAAATCCTCGATCACGGAAAGGTGGTCTTTTCTGGTTTGGCTCTGGTGAAACGCCGTCACCAATACGGAAAGGATCTACTCGTAATCTTGCTGCCTGATGTGGATCTAGGAGGCCTCTCGCCAGATGCCACCGTCGAGATGAACCCCTGTGCACTCGAACTTGAATGACGGCTTTGGGCTCTTCACGTCGATGCCGCGCCGACCGATGACTGTCCGCTTTCGTCAAGCTGGCAAGCCCGAGAGGCAGACTGCCTGACAGAAAAGGCAGAACTATGTGCCACAGAACATGGGCGGGGGGTCAGGCGAGGAAGCGCGAAGCGCGCCCCTCTCCTGAACCCTTGCCTCCCGGCGAGGGCAGGGGGGGAACCGCCGCAATGGGAAAATCCAGCGGACAAGGGGGTGGTGCGGCCCGCAGCGCGCAGCGCGAGGACACGGCCCCGCAGGATGTGCAGCATTTTCGTGTTGCGGTGGGGGACCGGCGGTCCCCTGACGGACAGGCGCGCAGCGCCTGGCCCAACAAAGGCAGGGGGCGTTTGGCTTGTCCAAATCCCCCCTGCGTCTGGATCGCCGCGCCTGGCGCGGGGATCTCGCTATTCTGAAAGAGGCCGCGGTGGGTCGCGGCGGGCCTTGCAGGGTGGCGAGCTGGACGCGCCATCACAGAGCGAAGGGAAGGTCCGGCCTTGCGCGAGCGATCGTGACCCGAAGGGCCGAGACTATGCCGCTGACCTGACTATTGCGCCCCTGCACGGGCAGGCTCGGAACGAGACAAGCGGGCAGGACCAGGCGCAAAGGAAGGGCAGGGGCATAGGCTCGGGGCGCAGGCCGGCTCTTGCCGGCCGGAGCCTAGAGCGCGGTCCCGGCCAAAGGACGGGATGCGCCCACAAATGCTATACAGGCCCTTCAAAATTCGTAGACTTTCAAAAGCAACGTGAAAGAGCGCAATGATGATGCCTGACCCACTTCCAGTAAAAACAGGCTGGGAAATATTTGCCGAGGCCCTAGTTGGGTTAGTTAGCGCCTTAGCATGGCCCGTTCTTATTGTATTTGCTATTCTATTTTTTGGCGAACCAATCAAGAAACTAATTTCAAGAATCAAGTCAGCGTCCATTGCTGGAAACACCGTTGATTTTACTGAAGAACTAAAAGAAGTATCTATAGAAATAAAAGAAGAAACTGCTGAACTGCAAGAGGAAGAGGATACTCAAACAACCCCAAATTCATTTCCACACCCAATTTCATCAGGCGAAATGAATCGTTTGTTTGAACTAGGCCATAAAAATCCGGCGCTTGCAGTTATGGAGGCATACAAACATCTGGCATATGAATGGCAATCACTTTTAACTGAAAAGGGCATTCCTGACCTTCGCCTAGTGTCTATGGGCAGATATAAGGATTTCCCTGAGCTGGTTGGCTTGCCGTCTGAAGTTATTAACTCTATCGGCAAGCTGCGAAAGCTAAGAGATACAGCCAAGAATAATAAGAATCCTGAAATTACTCCCACAGATGCTGCAAACTATGTTCTTTCAGTTACCAATCTGGTCAGCATACTTCACGGAGCCAGAGTTAAATCTGCAACCACAGCCCCTACTGAGTGACAGATAGGGCATTATCCCTCCAATCTTTTTCTGTTTTTTGGCCGCGCAGCGGCCTCCCGCGCGGATAGCGCACAGTCCAGTTGCGGGGGCGCCGAAGGTGCCGCCACAGCTGGACACCTTAGCCGCAGGGCGGCTGAGGGGCCGAGGCTGCCCCCTGTTGCTCACTCCAGGCGCATCCTGACAATCTTGGTATGCACCCGCGCGGTGCTGAACGTGTCGGGCGGCAAGGTTTCCAGATAGTCGGCCTCGGGATGCTCGAACGTGACCGGCACCAGTGCCATCAGCGTTGCGGCCTGGTGGTGGTGGCCGGCGCAGACAGCCGCCCCGACAGGTCATCACCCACCGCTCGAAAAAGAAGCCCCGCCGAAGCGGGGCCAGTTGAACCTTCGTCGCAGAAGGATGGGCGGGGCCGCGCTCTACTGAACAAAAGCAGCGGCGGGAAACTCGGTGGCAGCCGGGGCCGGTCGCAAGCGGACACTTTGATGGGTCCAGGCTGCGCTGTGCAGTTTTTGCTGCGCGTCTTTGAAGGGTAGCGGATCGGCGTGCAGATCAACCCATGCCGTGCCGGTCCAGTAGGTTGCGATATACAGGGGCATGAAAATCTCTCTCGTCCGGAAATGCTTGGGATGGGGCGGCTAACGCCGCCCCTCCGGTTCGGTATGAATCAGAAGCAGTCTGGGGTCCAAGCCTCGATGCGGGCCTTCTTCTCTGCGTCGATCCGCCATGCCTTCTGATACTCGGCATCGCTGAACAGACGCTCCATGCAGCGCGCTTTTTCGGCCTTTTTCTGCGCCTTGTGCGCCTTGAAGCCGTTCCCCTGCGGATCACAGCCCGTCAGTTCCAGATGCAGCGCGTCCAGATAATCGGCGCTGACGCGGCTGAAAAAGTTCTCGGCGGTGGGCGTCCAGACCTTGCGGATACCGGCCCCGGCATCGGCCTCGATCAGTCCGAAGAACTCCGCGCTACCTGCGCCATAGGGCAGGGTCCGCGCCACGCTCTCGACCAGCGCCGCGTTGCGGGCTTTCTTGCCAGCGGCGACGAACGTGCGGAAGGCGGTCGCCAGATCGTCAATCCGCAGTTCCGGGCGGCTCCATGCCTCATGTCCCGCAGGGGCATGGGTCAGCCGTTCGGAAAACTCCAACCCCTCGGGCTTGCTCGGGCAGTTGTTGGGGCGTCCCGGCGACAGGTCGAAAACATGGGTGCTGACACCCGATGCCAGCGACATGCCGAAGGCCAGCAGGTCAAAGATCATTTCCGGCTTGTCCAGCAGCGCGGTCTGGATCGCGGCCAGCCGCACGGCCTTCATGTCCTCGACCAGCGCACCGGAATAGGGCGACTTGGGCGCATCCTCGACGCTGGCCGCGCCGTGGCGCGTTGCGGCATGTCCTGTCAGAACCTCTGCCTCGACTGCCTCGGCGCGATCTTCGGGCCGGACCCATGCGGCCGTTTCGCCAAGGGTGCCATCATTGCGGACATAGATGAACACCCCGGCAACGGCGCGCTGCGCGTCGGTGAAACCGCCCTCAACGATGTTCGTCAGGTCGGCAAATTCGGCTTGGCCCGCCTCGTCCAGAACGTCGCCCTCGGCCAGCTCCGCCAGTTCGTCGTAACGCTCGCTCTGTTCCTCGCTCAGGACGCCCGGAACAGGATAGATGCGGTCCAGCTTCTCGGCAGTGCCGTAGGGCACATAGCTGTCGGGCATGGCCTCGACCCACTTCCAGACTTCACCGATCTTTGCCGCTGCCTCGTCCATCTTCTCTGTGAACAGGCGAGCCAGCAGATCGCCATCGTGAAGCGCGGTCGTGTCGCTGAACAGATCGCGGTTCATCCGCCCGCCCGCTGCGGTGTAGGCGTCCAGCCCGACAAACAGGGCGCGGCGGTCGGTGCCGCTGATCGCTTCCGGCTGCAAAGCCTGCTTGATGCGGTATTCGGACACGTCACGGCCCATCACCTCGGCCAGAACCTGCAAGGTCAGGGCCTCGTCCTGGGACACGGTAAAGGCTTTCGCCATGCCAAGGCTGATCTGCCCCGCCTTCAAGGCGTCCAGAACAGGGGCGGGCAGCGCGGCCAAGGCAAGGCGGCGGTAAACATGCGCCTCGGTCTTGCCGAAGCTGCGGGCGATGGTGGACACGTCCGCGCCTGCATCCTTCATCCGGCCATAGGCGCGGATTTCATCGGCGGGTGCCAAGTCCTCACGGGCGGCGTTCTCGGCGCTGGCCCATGCCCGCGCGGTGGCCTCGTCGGCTGCGATGCGGACGGGAACGGAGGCCAGTTCCGGGTGGCGCTTGGTCACGGTCGGATCACGCTCGACCGCGCGGGCAATGGCGCGCAGCCTGCGGCCCCCGGCGACGATGCCGACGCGGCCATCCGCGTCAACGGTGCCGGAAAGGTTCTGGATCAGGCCGATCATGGCAAGGCTGTCGGCCAGCAGGTCGATCCCCTCCGGGTCCGCGTCCTGACGCGGGTTCATGTCGGAGACATAGAGTTGGGCCAGCGGGAAATACTGGATAGCGGCGGCGGTGATGATTTCGGTTTTCATTGGTGAAATTCCTGTTTGCGACGATTATTTGGCTGTTGTGGCGTCCGGCTGTGAGGGCAGGACAAAGCGGGAGGGGCCTTAACCAGCCCCGTGCTGCGTCAGGAAGCGGCGTCCGATACCGAAGGTGTCGCCCTTCCTGACCAGCGCCCATGCTTCTGCGAGACGCTGTTCCAAGACTGCATTGCTCATGTGTTCATTCCCTTGTCGGTTGAAGCTGCGGGAAGCATCGGCCTGCCTGCGGAGCGAAGCAGGCCGATCCCCGGTCAGTGTTCGGACGGCAGGTAGAGCGTCAGGACACGGCGCGTCTGGTCAGGGTCACAGGCACAATCGGGCATCGTCGCGCCGAAGGTGTAGGCGGTGTCGTAAAGGTCGATCTTCCAGAAGATCGCCGCACCCTCGGCCTCGACCCGGCCAAAGGAATGATCCTCCCAAGGGTCGTTTTCCTCGGTGAAGTCGGTGAAGTTGATAACCTTCCCCATCAGGGCGGATTTGGTCGCCACGGGCAGGGCCTCGAAACCCGGCGTGACGACAGCGCGGCCTTTCAGATGATGGTCCCGCCACAGGGCTGCGAAGCCCAGGCAGCGCCGGAAGGCGTCGTTCTGCTCTGCGATCAGCAGGCGCAGCATGTGGTCGCGCGCCTGCTCGGCGGCGGTGTCGGTCTGGATTGCTTGTGCCATTTGGCTTTCCTTTCTTTGCGACGGTCCCGCCCGGTCTTTGCGCCGTGGTCGGGTGCCCAAAATGGGCGGGGGGTCAGGCGAGGAAGCGCGAAGCGCGCCCCTCTCCTGAACCCTTGCCTCCCGGCGAGGGCAGGGGGGGAACCGCCGCAATGGGAAAATCAAACGGACAAGGGGGTGGTGCGGCCCGCAGCGCGAAGCGCGAGGACACGGCCCCGCAGGACGTGCAGCATTTTCGTGTTGCGGTGGGGGACCAGTGGTCCCCTGACGGACAGGCGCGCAGCGCTTGGCCCAACAAGGGCAGGGGGCGTTTGGCTTGTCCAAATCCCCCCTGCATCTCGATCGCCGCGCCTTGCGCGGGGATCTCGCTATTCTGAAAGAGGCCGCGGTGGGTCTGTGCCGCAGCTGCCGCAAGCCGCACCCGGTTGCCCACAGGCCCTTGCTCGATCCTTGACGTCTCGCGCGGGCCTGCTGCGGTCCCGCGCCTTCACTCCCAAGGTCGTTCCCGCCGCGCGACTGGACAACCGGGCGCGCCTTGCGTCAGCGGTCCCGCCCGTCAGGGACGAGATGGACGGGGCAGGGCGCCCAGGACCGGTGTGCGGGGGGATGGCTCGGGACGAGACATTCAACCGTGCAGCGCAGCCGGGCGCATCGCCCCGACCAGCTCGGGTGGAGGCCGGTGCAGCCGGCCGGAACCGGGGACGCGGCCCGAAGGGGACGCCCGGATCAGCTAGAGGAAAAGAGCAGAAATCTGCATCAGGATACCCATTCCGCTGAGCAGCAGAAAAACGGTCCAAAAGCCCCCGCTGGAACCCTGTTGATCATTCGTTGAACTGCACTCAAGAGGATATGTAACTCCTCCGCAGTAACGGCATGGACCATTATCATGGTTAGTCATACTACACATGCAGCAACCGTAATCTTGCATATCTCAAAATCCCCATGTTCAATATAACAACTTTTACCAACAAAACTTTATTGCGGCCTATAATCCATCAACGCCAAAATCACATTCCCATGCCCGTTTGGATCGCTTTGATCATCGCCGTCTATCGGAAAACCTGTGCCATATACAAACCAGTTGATATTTACTCTATGCTTCTCATGGAGTCGTGTCAGCAATGCTACCGGAACATCGTCTGGTGATTGCTCAAAACGGTAATATTTTCTGGGGTTGTACCCCATTTCATCTGCAAACGGCACTTGCCTCTTACCGAGAGAAATCCTTATGGCTTGCAGTCGGGTGATAGACCTGTCAGGTTTCTTTCTCCAAGCCAGCATAGCTTTCAATAGCCTCCAAACTTGATAATAGCATTTAACCGGGAATTGGCTTCTCTATCATCTTTGGTGTCGTTTCCAAACGTAGCCTTCTCGTCTCGTTTATCTCGTGGCAGAGGATCCATCAGCTCAACTCTTATCCAGCCCTGACCTGCGTCTTCAATCACTGCATCAGAATATGCGCCATAGTAGTCTATCGCTGCTTCTTCAAAGTCGTCGCTGGTAGTGCCTGGGGGAAGACTGAAAAACTCCGTCTTTCCCTGATACAAGACCCTCCCCAAACTGCTTTCTCGCCAATTCTTGGGATCAATTTCTGATTCCAACAGTGATCCGACATGAATGTTTGAAAGGTCTAATGGGCGGTCTTGACTCATCTTCTATCTCCGCACCTGACGTCAGGCAGCTTCTTGCGATAGTATATCCCATCTAGTATATATAGATATACTCTCAAGGATAGACCCATGACCATCCTGATCAAAGGCGATGAAATTGACGCTCTGGTCGCGAAATATTGCGCGATAACAGGGGTTAAGAACAAGAGCGAAGCGGTCCGTCAGGCGCTTGCTGCACAAATTTCTGCTCTTTCTGAGAAGGAAAGCCTAGCTGACCGGATCGCCGCGATCCAGAGCCGCGCAGCGGCTTCTGGCATCGCAGCTGATGGCCGGGATGATAAGATATTCATGGACTCGATGTGGGGTGAAGACTGATGTTCATCGACGCGAGTGCGCTTGTGGCGGTGCTGAAGAATGAACCCGAAGCGCCTGGACTGATGAAGGCGATGGAGGCCGCGCGGGGAAAGCTGCGCATTTCACCTGTTGTCCGCCTGGAGGCTACGCTTGCCCTAGCCAGAACGCGCCGGGACGCGCGAAGCGCGGGCCCGGCGACAACTGAGGATTTCCAGATCGCTTCCGATCTGGTCAATGACCTGCTCGACGCCATCCAGGTGCAGGAAATGATGATCTCGTCCAGCATGGGCCGGGCTGCGATCGAGGCTCTTGCCACTTATGGAAAGCTCGTGGGGCATCCGGCACAGTTGAACATGGGCGATGCGCTGTCGTACGCCTGCGCCAAGTCGCATCATGTCCCCCTGCTCTACAAAGGCAGCGACTTCTCACAGACAGACCTTGCTTGACGCAACCTAAGACCAGAACGGCCCTATGAAAGTCACTCACACCGAAACGATGTTCACTATAACTGGGAAGTACTGGGAGGGAAAATATCCGCTAGCGGATTTTCCGAAGTGGCTTACTTTCTACAGGAAAATGCACGACGACTTCCCAAAGGGAAGAGATAAATACGCTTTGATTGTTAATGAATTAGAGAAACTTCCAGGCGCCGCCGGACGAATATAGAATATAAAAACCACCGTTTTATCAATATCATATTACTTTGGTAATTACTTCTTGCCCCTTGCTTCATCTATAATGATATTCGCGGTCTTCAATGCTTGTTCAATAAAAATAATATTATGGCCTTTATTTTTATTTATATCTAAAGCTGCCCAGATTAAACCAAGAGTAAGATAGCATTCCCTAGATAGGGACTCACTGGGATTTTCGAACCCTGTTGGAAGACCCGTTTTCGTGGCATAGAAAAGTGTGTTTCTTGCCTCTTGCACATCCCTAATTTCCCTCCTTAGTGTCTCCACATCTCCAATAATGCCGACCAAGGTATCATGAAAGTCTGGCTTCACATTTTCTTCTGCGTCAATAAAATGAAATAAATTCGTTGATGCATCATTGTATATTGTATTGCCCTTCAAAACAAAACGAACAGCTAGATCTTTTCCATCTGGACGGGGTGCTACCGCCACCTCATATGGTTTAAGGATAGTCGAAATTTTCTGGGCCAAGAGGGATACAGTTGCCTTATCGGCATGGTTTTTTATATTGATACCGCGTGCATCCTCATAGCCAGCTTCTTTAGCGCTTGAAATGAATGCAGAGACAGCTTCTTCAGTGGCATGAAGCGCGCAAAAACAGGCTGGAATTGGCATTCCCGCATCAAATATTCCATTTGCCCATTGTAGCGATCGTATTGCACTAGAGGCACGAAATTTGGCGCGATCAGGAAGCATACCAATTCTTCCGTCTATCCATTTCGCGGCTGTATTTTTCATGATTTTATTGATCACACTCACTCTTCACTCTCCATAATTTATAAAAATAATCTGTGGTTAGGTTCATGTGCGAAGCAACGCCATAAACTTATACTCTAACTGTCGGTAGCTCACTAATTCTAGTCGTGTAACGCGGTGATCGGTGATCTGCCTTCGTCGCCCAAGATCGGCTGACACCCTCCCGCGCTAGCACCATCGTCTTTTTCCCGAAACGGTCATTGATCGCATCGAGCGCGTCAGTCAGGCGCGCGTCGCGTGGCCTATCCGGGGGAAACAGCATGGCGGGTCGGTCGGCCTCCGCCAGCAGGTCATCGAGGATGATCCCGGCCTTGGTATAGCCATAGCCGTTTCCAGACGGATCGCCCTTCCAGCCCCGCCGCGCGGCCGCCACGGCGGCATCCACCAGGTCGAAGGTATGGTTGGACATGGGCCGCAAGCGGATGCTGCGCGAAAAGGAATGGCGCGGCCTGTCGGGCTTGTGGGGATTGGTGTGGTAGAATACCGTCATCGTGCCAGCCACCAAGCCGTGCTGCCGCAGCTTCTCAGCCGCCCGTGTGGCGTGGGCACAGATGGCCTGGGCCAGCGTGTCGAAGCTGGTCATGGGCGTGCCCGCGGAGCGGGTGACGGCCATGCCCTTGCGCTGCGGGGCCACGTCCTCAAAATCGACGCAGGACACGCCGCGCAGCTCGGCCACCAGGCGTTCCAGGACAACCGTGCCGATCTTGCGGCCAAGGGCCAAAGGCAGGTCGCGCAGCTCGGCGGCAGAGTTGATCCCCTGGGCCTTCAACTTGGCCTCGGTCGCGGACCCCACGCCCCAGATTTCTCCGATAGGAATGCGGCGCATCACATAGTCCCGCACATCCTGGTCCATGAGATTGCAGACCCCGGAAAAAAGCGGGTTCTTCTTGGCGGCATAGTTCGCCAGCTTGGCAAGCGTCTTGGTGGGGGCGATGCCAACGCAGGTCGGAATGCCGGTCTCGGTTCTGACTGCATCCCGCATTTGGGCAGCATGAGCCTCCATGCGATCCCCGAAGCCCGCCAGATCAACGAACGTCTCATCTATCGAATAGACGTCCAGACGGGGGGAATAGCTGTGCAGAACCTCGACCACGCGGCGGCTGAGGTCGCCGTAAAGCGTGTAGTTCGATGACAGCGCCTTGACGCCATGCCGCTTCATCAGGTCACGGATCTTGAAAACCGGCTCGCCCATCTTGATCCCAAGAGCCTTGGCTTCATCGCTCCGGGCGACGGCGCAGCCGTCATTGTTCGACAGGACAATGACGGGGATGCCGCGCAACGACACATCAAACACGCGCTCGCAGCTGACGTAGAAATTGTTGCAGTCGATCAGCGCAATGGGGCGGTCGGATTGCTCCACCGTGGCTGCCCCTACTCTATGGGCAGGCGGCGGACGACACCGGCGACAACGCCCCATATCTCGGTCGTCTCCGTGACCGGGATTGTGGCATAGCCGTCTGCACGGGCACGCGGATCGAGAAACCAGACACCATCGCGCTTGGCCAGCTTCTTCACGGTAATGGCGCCATCGACCACCGCGACGACGATGCGGCCATGACGGCGCTTGCCCGCGCGATCCACGGCGATCAGGTCGCCGTCCAGGATGCCCTCGGCCTCCAGGCTATCGCCAGACACCCGCCACCAGAAGGTCGCATGCTCATGCCTCACTACCCACTTGATCGGGTCGATCGTATCCTCAAGATCATCCGCGGCCGGTGACGGAAAACCAGCCGGAACCGGCATGGATGCCAAGGGCACATGCCGGTCTACGAGCGTGATCTTGATGGGGCTTAAATGCAGGGTCATGGCTATTAGAACAATACGGGAACACCAGCCATAACCCGAACACCCCCTGCGGCGTCAAGCCGCTAACTGATTTAGGTGAAACGGGTGCCCACGCTGCGACCAGCTTAGGTGCGAGCCTGTTGCAGGGGAATGCCATCAAGCAAAGCCTGCCCTGCAGCCTTCGGGCTGCCGTCCCCGTTGACGTAGGCATAGAGGGTGGTGGTCGTGATCCCGAGGCGGCGCGCAACCTCTTTGGCAACAGCGTTGCGGTCGGACATGGCTGTCATCGCCATGCTTAGGGTCGTTCGATCCATCTTGCGCGGGCGTCCTCCAAGCCGGCCACGGGCACGGGCAGCGACAATCCCTGCTTGCGTCCGCTCAACGATCAGCTCCCGCTCAAACTCTGCAAATGCGGCAAATATGCCGAACGCGAGCCTGCCGTTGGCGGTGGTCGTGTCGATCTGCGCGCCTGCACCGGCCAGCACCTTCAAGCCCACGCCCCGCTCTCTCAAAGCTTCGGCGGTAGTGACCAAGTGACGAAGATCGCGGCCAAGCCGATCCAACTTCCAGATGACCAACGTGTTTCCCGGCTGGAGTGACTTGAGGCAGGCCAGCAGACCAGGACGTGCGTCGAGGCGACCAGAAGCCAGATCCTCATAAATCCGATCCGGATCGACACCCGCCGCTAGCAGTGCATCGCGCTGCGGGCTGAGCGTTTGGGTGCCGTCCGATTTCGAGACTCTCAT